>CALCJG010000328.1 GCA_937967705.1 uncultured Spirochaetia bacterium | reverse complement strand
ATAATCGCGGACAAAGCGGGCATTTCGTTTTCCCTGCTCGTTGTTGACGGCGTTGGCCCAGTAATCCGTCACCTTCCAGACCGTTTCCAGACCGATGCTGTCCATCATGCCGAAGGGCCCCACCGGCAGGTTCATTACCCCGATCCAGGAGCGGTCGATATCCCTTATGGAGGACACGCCGGTTTCCGCCATGTTGAGGGCCGAGGAGAAGATGGACATGAGCATGGCATTCATCACATAGCCGAAATTCTCCTTCTCCAGATAGATGGGCACAAGGCCGGTCTTCCGCGCAAAGGCCATCGCCAGCTCCCTCGTGCCGGCGAAGGTCCCTGGATGGGGCATGACGTCCACGATGGGGGATATGCGGATATCATAGTAATGGAAGGCGATGAATCGGTCGGGCCTCCCCGTAGCCGCGGCGAACATGGAGGGCACCAGCGTTGAGGTATTAGTTGTGAAGATCGTCCTCTCCGGGCAGAGGCCGTTAAACTCTCCGAGGATCTTTCCCTTCAGCCTGGGGTCCTCGGGAACGGACTCGCTCAGAAAATCGGCCTCCCGGGCGGCCTCCCGCTGATCCGTGGTAAAACTCATCCGGGCCTCTATCTCCCCCGCCTGCTCCCCGCTGATGCGTCCCGCTTTGACGAACCAGCGTCCCATCCGGGCCACTCCCTCACGGGCCTTCTCAAGGGCTTCCGGGGAGATGTCATAGAGGGTCACGTCATAGCCGTGCAGGGCGCACTGAAAAGCGATCTGCTGCCCCATGGTGCCGGATCCGACAATGAGTATCTTCCGAATATCCTCAACCTTCATAATAATCCCCCCCTTTTTTTTACAGATCGGACCGGTTGATCAGAACCAGGGCCGCTTCCTCCAGTATCTTCACGACGTGAATGAGCATACCGAAACGCTTGTCCGTGGTCTGCCCGTGAAAGAAACGGTAATATATCTGCTGGGCAATGACGGCCAGGCGGAAAAGGCCGAAACAGAGATAGTAATTGAAGTTGTCGATCTTTCGGCCCATCTTCTCCCCGTAGAAATCGACGACCTCCTGCCGGGTGAACATGCCCTCCAGGTGTGTGGGCAGCTGGCGCACCAGGAGCACGCCATCGGGATCATCCTTCTGCACCCAGTAGGCCAGGGAATTCCCCAGGTCCATCAGCGGATCGCCGATAGTGGCCATCTCCCAGTCCAGTATGCCGATGATCTTCAGCGGATCCGCAGGGTCCAGCACCGCGTTGTCGAACTTGTAATCATTATGGATCACGCAGGGGACCGGTGAGTCCGCGGGCATCTTGTCGTGCAGCCACTGCATCACCCTTTCGCAATCGGGAGCGTCTTCGGTGCGCGCATCGCGGTAGCGGCCGCTCCAGCCCTCCACCTGCCGCCGGACATAGCCCTCGGGTCGGCCGAAATCACCCAACCCAATCTTTTTATAGTCCAGGGAATGCAGGCTGCAGAGCACCTCGATGAGACGGGCGCTGAGGGTTCGCAGTTCGCCTGGGGTGAAGCTGACCTCCAGCGGCAGCTCCTTCCGTATGATGATCCCCTTGATTCTCTCCATCACGTAGAAGGGGCAACCCATGACGCCGGGATCCTCCGCGTAGAGCAGCGGTTCCGGACAAAAGGGGAAGACCGGCTTGAGCGCCCGGAGTATGTTGTACTCCCGGCCCATGTCGTGAGCGGTCCTGGCCTTCTTTCCACGGGGCGGCCGGCGGAGCACCATCTCGCGGTCGCCGATCCTGATCAGGTAGGTCAGGTTGGAAAACCCGCCGGGAAACTGCTTGATGCTTATATCCCCCTTCAGACCGGGGATGGAATCGATAAGGAATTCCCTTACCTTCTGTTCATCCAACTCCTCGCCTTTGCGAATCTCTACGGCTTCATCAATTGCTGCCATGGTCACCTCCCATGTTTCCAGATACGTCATTCTTGATTCCCGCCTCTACAAACTCAATCACAAAATCCGCGTACTGCTCCACCCCCACGCCCCGGCGGGAATACTTCCAGCGTTTGAGATACCAGTCCTGAAGCATGGCCTTGATGAGGGCCGCGGTGAGCTGGCTGTTGGTCGCCCGGTATGAACCCTCCCCGCGCCCCTGTTCGAGAATATCCTCGAAGAGCTTTTCCGTGTGCAGCTCCCCCTGTATGGCCTTCTTCTGCTTCTCCCGGCTGAAGTTTCTCGTCTCCATATAGGCGAAGTAGAACCAGGGATGCATCACCTCGCTGAGATAGAGATGAGACCGCACCGCTGCCCGCAGCCTCTCCCTGGGCTCTTTTACGTTTTCCAGCTGGCTCTGCATCACCCGGTAGGTTATCAGGAGCCCCTGATTCTGAATGATCTCCAGCAGTTCCTCCTTGCCGGAGAAGTAGGAGTAGAGGGCTCCCATGCTGAGTCCCGTCTCCCGGGAGAGGTCCCGCATGCTCATGGCCTGAAACCCCTTCTCAAGGGAGAGTTTGAGGGTGGCATTGAAGATGTTTACTAGGTTTCTGACACCCACTCTCTCCTTCTTGATTTTGATGGAGGCGGCATTCCCCCGGAAGATATCCGTACAGATATCCTCCGTGGAGAGCTCCACCAGCTTTCTGAACTCCCGGAAGGTCATCGGTCTTATTTGTACCTGGCCAGTATGCGCTTGGCCACCGCCGTCTTGTGCACCTCATCGGCCCCGTCGTAGATTCGCGCCGCCCTCTCGTGACGGTAGAAGAAGGCCAGAACGGTATCATCGGTCATACCCAGCCCCCCGTGCACCTGTAGGGCCCGGTCCACCACGCGGTTCATGGTGTTGGCCACCACGTACTTGATCATCGAGACCTCGTCGCGGGATTCCTTCAGGCCGATGTTCTCGATGCACCAGGCGGCGTGCAGCGTCATGAGCCGCGCGGCCTGGATCTCCGCGGCGCTTTCGGCCACCCAGTTCTGCACCGTCTGCCGCGTGGCGAGGGTCTTTCCATCCAGGGATATCTTGCGGAAGTTGGCCCTGCGGCAGAGGAGATCGAAGGCGCGGTTGCAGATTCCCAGCCAGCGCATGCAGTGATGGATACGGCCCGGTCCCAGCCGTTCCTGGGCAATAACGAAGCCCTGCCCCTCGGGGCCTAGCAGGTTCTTCTGCGGCACCCGGCAGTTCTGGAAGAGGATTTCCCCGTGGCTGAAATAGTCGCTCCCGCTATGCCCCATCACCGGGATGTTGCGCACCAGGTTGAATCCCGGCGTGTCGGTGGGCACGATGATCATGCTGGCCTGAAGGTACGTCGGTGCTTCGGGATTGGTGACCGCCATGGCAATGGCGAACCTGGCTCCGTCGGCCGCGGTGGTATACCACTTGTGTCCGTTGATCACGTAGTCGTTCCCGTCCTTTACAGCGGTGCTCTCCAGGAGCACCGGGTTGGAGCCGGGCATGTCCACTTCGGTCATCGCGAAGCAGCTCCGTATGTCCCCCCGCACCAGGGGCTCCAGATAGGTCTTCTTCTGCTCCGCCGTGGCGAACTTGTGAAGGATCTCCACGTTGCCCGCGTCGGGGGCCTGACACCAGAAGACGAAGTGCCCCAGCGGCGAGCGCCCCAGAGCCTCGGAGACCAGGGCATGGTCAACGAGATCGAGCCCCATCCCCCCCAGTTCTTTGGGATAGTTGGGCGCCCAGAGTTCCATTTTTTTGACCATCCCCTGCTTCTCCCGGATCACGGGCAGCATCTCCTTAAAGTCGTGGTTGAGGAACTCCACCTCCAGGGGGATGAGTTCCTTGTCCACAAATTCATTGATCATCTCGATGATGGTCTTGGTTCTGTCGGATATCCTGAAATCCATAAACGGCCTCCTTCAAATTTTCCTTAACTGCATCAATGTCAGCACATCAAAGCCCCAAAGGGGCCTTACACGTCCTTACCGATAGGTCACGAGGCCTTCCATTCCCTCAAGCTCCAGATGGCTGTAGTCATTGAAGACGGAGAGGGTGATTTTCCCGTCCCGGTAACGAAAGCGGGTAACCGAGGTATTCACGATCTGCCAGCAAAGCTCCATAGTGGCTTCATTGGAGATGTCTAAAGCATATTGGACACAGGCCGAAAGGCTGCCCCCGGATGCGAAGATCACGGCGCTGCGCCCCCGTCCGTTCTCTTTCATGACCCCCGTCAAAGCTGAGGTGACGCGCTTCTGAAAATCCTCCCAGCTCTCTAGTTTTTCATAGCGGTATTTTCCCGATACCCAGCGAAGCATTGCCTGCTCGAATACCCGCTGAAACGATTTCCTGTCGCTGAAGATCCGCTTTACATCCTCCTCCAGGGAGGGATCCTCCCGCATCATCTCCCCTATCTGCGCCTCGATGATCCTGCGGGAGTCGTACTCGTCAAACCCCTCCCTTATAGACAGGGCCGACAGCGCTTCTCCCTTTTCAGCGTATACGTTCCGGAAAATCTCGGCGGTCCGTCTCTGGCGGTCCAGGGTGCCGGAATAAACCGCATCGAAACGACATCCCCGGTTATATAGAAAACCCGCCACTATTCTCGACTGCTCGGACCCCCGCCCCGACAGGACATCGTAGTTTTCCTTTCCGAAAGAGGCCTGCCCGTGCCGGATGATGAAGATTTCACTCATATGACTGCCCGTACCGTAATCATGATGAATTGCAGAATAATGGCGCGGCAGATTCTGTCAAGAATAAAATGGAGCGAGCGTTCGTTTTATTCTTGCAAGATGAGAACCCCCTGCTACGATGGTCCCAGAGCGCGGGGGATACGTCAGCACCACCAGGGCGAGCTCAATCCCGCGAACTCAGGAGAAGCCCATGACGGAAAATCCCCTCCACCTTCTTATGAAACCGAGGTCCATTGCCATCGCCGGGGCCAACAACAATCCCCTCAAGATGGGAACCATGCACGCCCTGAGCATTCTCAAGGACGGTTTTCAGGGAACACTCTACCCCATCCATCCGCGGGAGGAGAGCGTCATGGGTCTTAAGGCCTATTCCTCCCCCCTGGAACTACCCGAGGCTCCCGACCTGGCCTTCCTGGTGGTCCCCTCGGACCAGGTGCTGACCCTCATGGAGGATTTCGGCAGGAGGGGGACGAGACGGGCGGTCATCATCAGCGCCGGGTTCAAGGAGACCGGGGCTGAGGGCCGGGCGCTGGAAGACCGGCTCAGGGAGATTACCAGCCAGTACGGGATTCGCTTCGTGGGACCCAACTGCATGGGCATCATCAACTCCGAGATATCCCTCAACACGACGGTGGTCACCTTTCAACAGGAGCCGGGCTTCCTGGGATTCGCCTCTCAGAGCGGGACCTACATCACCCAGTCCCTGCCCTACCTGGTCAAGCGGGGAATCCGTTTCAGCAAAGCCATCAGTGTGGGAAACGAGGCCAATATCAGCATCATTGACGCCCTGGAATTCCTCGCAGAGGACGAGCAGACCAGGGCCATCGCCCTCTACATCGAGGGGATACGAGACGTCCCCCGCTTTCTCGAAGTGGCCCGTAAAATCACACCGCACAAACCGGTCCTGGCCCAGTACGTGGGAGGATCGGCAGCCGGGGCCCGTTCCGGCCTCAGCCATACCGGAGCCCTGGCAGCGCCGGACTTTCTCTACGAGGGGCTTTTCAGGCAGGCGGGTATTCTCCGGGTCTCCTCCGTGGAGGATCTCTACGGTCATGGATGGGCACTGGCCACTCAACCGCCGCTCCGGGGCCGGCGCATCGGCGTCATCACCAACTCCGGCGGGCCCGGAACAGCCATGTCCGACATCCTCGACAACGCGGGAATGGAGGTCCCCCCCTTTTCGGAGTCTTTAAGGGAGGAGATCAAGGCTATGATTCCGCCTCACGCCCCCAGCGGCAACCCGGTGGACATCACCTTCAGCATGAATATCGAGATCCTCACCAGGCGTCTTCCGGAGCTCATAATGAAGAGCGGCGAGGTGGACGGAATCGTCCTTCACGGCATCATGTTCTCCGGCTATATCCGGGTAATCTATCCCCACATAAAGGAACTCATCGGCAACATGCCCCTGGACGAGCTCATTAAAAACATGCAGAAGGACATCAGCGGCGACATCCGGCTTCCCTGGGAGCACAGCATCCCCATGGTCCTCTCCTCCTTCCTGGACCGCGACGACGACTACATCGCCGGATACGAGGACGGAGGCGTTCCCTCCTTCGATTCCCCGGAAAAAACCGCCCGCGCCATGGTGGCCCTCAACCGTTTCCGGGAGATACGGGAGCGCCGGGCTTATGAACCCGCACTTCTGCCGCAGGTCTCCGCCGAGGCCGGCGCCCTGATTCGCAAGGTCCTGGATTCGGGTCGGCACACCCTGGACGAGTTTGAGGCAAAAAACCTCCTGGCCTGCTACAACATCCCCATCTGCCGCGAGGAGTTGGCCACAAGCGAGGAGGAGGCGGTCAAGTTCGCCCATCTCATCGGTTATCCCGTCGTCTTCAAGGGCTGCTCCCCCGACATCCTGCATAAGACCGGCAAGGGGCTGATACAGCTGAACCTGAAAAACGAGAACGAGGCCAGAGAGGCCTACCGGGCCCTGCAGAAATCGGCGGGAGGCAGTATCCCCGTTCTTGTAGCGGAGATGGTGCGGGGTGAGCGGGAATTCCTGGCGGGAATGACAAGGCATCCCGGCTTCGGACCGGCCCTGGTCTTCGGCCTGGGAGGGGTCTTTACCGAGGCGCTGAAGGACACCGTCTTCCGAGTGCCGCCGCTCAGCCGGGAGGACGCCCGGGAGATGACGGGGGATATCCGTGCCTCCGCGCTTCTTGGCGCATTCCGGGGCATGCCCCCTGCCAACCGGGAACAGCTGGCCCATCTTCTGGAGCAGCTCAGCTTCCTCCCCCTCCTGCACCCGGAAATAGCTGAGATCGACCTCAACCCCATCCTTCTGCGCGGCTCTGACCCCGTGGTTGTGGATGCCCTCATCGCCCTGAGGGCGGATTGAACCCGGGGGCTTGATGAAGATACTGGTCTGCATCAAGCAGGTGGCGGACGGGGAAAGCCGATTCGACCTCGATGAGTCGGGGCATCTCTCTCTCCGGGAATCGGAAACGGCCTTCCGAATCAACCGCTACGACGAGTTCGCCCTGGAGGAGGCCCTGCAGATCCGCGATTCTCTGGGGGATGTCACGGTGGAGGTCGTCTCCCTCGGTCCCCTGCGGGTAGAGAGTTCCCTGCGCCGGGCCCTGGAGATGGGGGCCGACAACGCCTATCACCTTATAATCGATACTTCCCCGGATACGCCCCTGGCCCGGGCCCGGCAGCTGGCATTCTTTGCCGCCGCACGAGACTACGACCTGATCCTGACGGGCATTCAATCCGAGGACGAACTCTGGGGTCAGACCGGCCCCTCTCTGGCCGCCCTGATGGGCTGGCCCTGCGCCACAACCGTGATACGACAGGAGCTGAACCGGGAGGACCGCACCGTAACGGCCTGTCGGGAGATCAACGTGAACAGCCGGGAGATGATCACCCTCAGGCTTCCGGCCCTCCTCAGCCTGCAGTCCGGCATCAACCGGCCCCGTTACCCCTCCCTCTCCCATAAGCTCCGGGCCCGGAAGCAGGACATCATGCGGATAGATGTCGGGGGGGGTACAGCGGACGACAATCTGACCATCAAAGCGCTGCACCGGCCCCGGAGTGAAAAACGGGGCCTCCGGCTGGAGGGGAATCTTCAGGAGAAGGCTGAACAGCTTCGGGAACTGCTGAGGGAAAGATCCCTGCTGTAAATGAGAGGCACCATGGAAACGGGTATATACGTCATAGCGGAACATAACGAGCTGCCCTTTACAGGAACCCTCGAGGCTTTCACCCTGGCCCGGGTGCTTGCTTCAGCCCGGGGCTGGTCGGTGCATCTCCTGGTCCTGGGAAGCGATATCGGCAACCAGGCCAAGCAACTGGCCGAAAAAACCGGATGCGATGTCCTGGCGATAGAGGGAAACGCCCTGGAAGAGTACAGCGCCGAGGGCTATTGCGCGGCACTCCGAGAACAGCTCAGCGGCATGGAAGCCGGGCTCATCTGCATCCCCGGCACCTCCCGGGGCAATGAGTACGCCCCGGCCCTGGCCCTGGCCCTCTCCTCCGGCTGCCTGCCCGACGTGACCCGGTTCCGCACTGAAGGGGAACACCTTGTATTTACCCGGACCGGGTGGTACGGCAAGCTGGAGATGGAAGCGGTGATTTCATCCCCCCGGGGGGTCCTCACGGTCTCGCCGGGGGCTTTCCGGTTCGAGGAAATCCCCCGCCCCCCCGGCAGGATAACCCGCGTCCATTCTGATCTTCCCCTTTCCGATACGCTCGACGTGCAGGCGGAAACCAGCGAGGAAACGGAAAGCGGTCTGTTGGAAGCGGAAGTGATCGTGGCCGGAGGAAGGGGTCTGCGAAAGGCGGAGAATCTCCCCCACCTGCACGATCTGGCCTCGCTCTTTCGAAGATCCGCCGTGGGAGGGTCCCGTCCCGCCTGTGACAGCGGCTGGCTGAGCTACGGCTCCCAGATCGGTTTTACCGGCAAGACCGTGGCTCCCCGGCTCTACATCGCCTGCGGGATATCCGGCTCTCCGCAACACATCGCCGGGATGAAGGGGGCCCGCTTCGTGGTGGTCATAAACTCCGATCCTGAGGCGCCCTTCTTTCAGAATGCCGACATCGGAATAGTCGCCCGGCTGGAGGAATTTATCCCCGTCTTTGTTGAGGGGGTCAGAGCCTCCCGATCCTGATTCTACGAGGCGTTCCGGACCGGCTCGGCCCTGGCAGTAAAGAAGACCCCGAAATCCCGCAATTCCTGCTCATCCAGGGAATCCAGATTGTTCTGAGGCAGCGCCTCCTCCAGGGGGACGGCGGTGATGGCGGTACCCCTAATCCCGGTCATCATGCCGGACCGGCCCTGATGAAGCAGCTCGATTGCCTTCCGCCCGAAACGCTGTCCCAGGTTGATGTCGAAGGCGTTAGGCTGAAGCCCCCGGAGGGCAAAACCGATGTTGGAATTCCGTACGGTACTCAAACTGCAGCCCAGCTCCTGGGCCAGGAGGCGCTGGAGTATGATCCCCGCGCCGCCGAGCTTGAGATTGCCGTGTGGGTCCCGTTCCCGTTTTTCCGAGAGCAGCGCCAGAAGAGTCTTATCCTTGGCCGCGGGGTGGAGTGATTTTTTAACTGCAGGATCATCCGCCCGGAGCGTGATCCCCTCGGAGACTACTATGCTGACATACCCTTTGCGGGTATAAAGACGCCTCACCTCCGCCGCCAGGTCGCTGAAACTGAAATCCTTTTCCGGCACCAGAATGAGATCGGCACCGCAGCCTATCCCCACCATATAGGCCAGCCAGCCGGCCTTGCGCCCCATGATCTCGTTGATATTGATCCGGGCGTGGGTCTCGGCGGAGACCGCAGTGCTGCGGAAGGCTTGAACGGCAAAATCCACCGCCGTGTTGGCGCCCAGCATCCAGTCGGTGCCGCTGATATCGTTGTCAATACTCTTGGGAATCGCGATGACCGGCAGGCCCATCCGGTGCAGTCCCAGGGCGCTGTTTACGGTATCGTTGCCCCCGGTGGTTATAATCGCCTCTATCCCCTGTTCCCGGCAGTTCTCCCGGATCCGGTCCGGCGCCCAGGAACGATTCTCCTCAGAGAAGGGGGCAAAGCGGGAGGACCCCAGCACCGTACTGGGGGTATCGAATATTTTCAGGGCATGCGACCCTCCCATCTCCACGACATGCCTCTGTATATTCTCCGAAGCCAGCCCCTCGAAAGCCCTCTCAATCCCGATGAAGGTGTCGTTGTAACGGTCAATGCCGTGAATGATGGACCGGGCCAGAGCGGCGTTGATGCCCGCGGAATCGCCCCCGCCGGTTATAAACGCGATTTTCATGAATAACCTCCTGATGAGCATATAATGAGTGAGCATTCACTCATTATCAGTGATAATAGACTCTTCTTCCCCCCTCTGTCAAGCGGGAAATGATGACAGGCATGTAATTTTTCCGTCCTCGTTTCATCCCTGACACGCCTGGTTTCGGAGGGTTTTCTATCTATTGCTTTAAATGGGTGATGAGTCGATCAAAAGCCGAAGATCAAAAAATATGGCATCGATTTAGGTATTACATGATGAAACAGTTCGTGCGGGGGGCCATGCCACGACATCTTTCTCACCCTCTTCCCTCTCTTCGTTTATCAGTCCGGGAAGGAGGGGGAGCCCCAGGTCTTTTCCGATACGGAAGCCCCGCTCCCGGCTGGAAGGCTTTATGAAGACTCCCCTTCCCCCCTCTGCCTGCTCATTTACCGCAACCCCTGGTGATTAAATCGCAAGATCATACAATACAGCTGATCAAACATAGATTACTTTTATGGAGATAGAAGTTGTCCATCTCATCGAATCTACCGGGAGGTATTGTGATGAAGCTGATTGATGAAAGGTATATCGGTCCTATTTATTCCCCCTGTTGTGCTGTTAAAGCCCGCGAGCTGGAATGGAATCAACATCCCGTCTTCGGAGGAGTTTCCATGAAGCATTTAATAACAGGCGCCCAGACGAACGGCAGAATAAGCTGTCATCTGGTCCGGGTTGACCCCTCCTGCGTGATCGGCCTGCACTGCCACACAGGGCAGATCGAGATCCATGAGGTGATATACGGAAGAGCTGTCTGCCGCATCGGCCAAAAAGAGATTGATTATTGCACGGGAACCCTTTGTGTTATCCCCGAGGATGAAGAGCATGCTGTCTACGCCGGGGAAGAGGGGCTCACCCTCCTGGCTAAATTCTCTCCTGCTCTCTTATAAACCGTGCCTGTCAGAAACGAACGCTTAATACGGATACAGGTCCCGGGAATGAAGGACATTTTTCTCGTTTCCGGGGCTCATATCATCAACCGTTTCCCCCGTCACGTCCATGAGGAATACTGCCTCGGGGCCCTTCATGACGGCAGGCGGGAGCTGTGTATCAGCGGTGAAATACAGAGTATAGGAAAGGGGGATATCTACATCATCAATCCCGGGGAAGCCCACTCCTCCGAATCATCGGACACATCGGAATCCTATTCCGTCCTGGCGATCCGCTCCGGGGCGCTGAAAAAAAACCGCGATGACCAAGAGGCGCTCCCTCGTTTCCAGAATGTCATTCGAGACCAGGAAAGACTCTACAGGGAGTTCCTATCGGTATTTGACCTGCTGCAAAGCGGCACTTCTTCTGAGGAAAAAGAATCCGCATTGTACGCCTTTCTTGCGAAACTGCTGACCGACTACGCGCAAAGGGGATACACGCCCGGAAAGCCCGATAACCCCCCCCTGGTCACCCACCTCAAGGCCTACATCGAAAAGCATTTTCGGGAACTTCTCTCCCTGGAACGTCTATCTGATGACACGGGCTACAGCCCCTTCTACCTGCACAATGTTTTTACCAGAAGTATGGGCATCTCCCCCCGTGATTTTCAGATGCAGAAGCGCATTGACCACAGCAAAACCCTGCTGCGGCAGGGCATCTCCCTCATCGACGCGGGACTGGAGGCGGGCTTTTCCGATCAGAGTCATTTTACCCGATGTTTCAAGAAAATAACCGGCATCACCCCGGGAAGATACATCGCCTGCAACATCAGTAAAAGTACCGCGGAACGCAACAGCCGTTCTGAAGATCCAGGGTGATGTCCGGCGGCATGTTGGTCCTTCCGCTCCCAGGGAATTTACGCCATCCAGCCGGGGGTTTTCCGCTATAAAAGCATGCTCGCCTCGGACCCCCAGGAGGTGTAGAGATGCCCGTCCTCCTGAAAGATGAGACTGCGGGTATCATCGCTGTCCGCCCTCTCCTGGATGCAGTAGTCGAAGTGCGTCACCGATAGTCCCTTCCAGTCATAGACCACCGCACCGAAGGAGAGCCGGCGTATCTCCCGGGGCTTCATCGAAAGCAGTTCCCCCGCCCAGCGCCCGTAAAGGGTATCCCCGCTGTGTTCCCGTATCCAGCGTGCGGTCTCCTCCGCCTCAGCCCCCTCCACGATCTCCTCGGGTATGGTGATCCGCCGCAGGGAGACCTGTCGTATCCCCGCTCCGCGGCAGAGTTCCAGAAATCGGCCGAACCCCATCTCCCTCGCCTCGCTGTCCGCCGAGGAGACATTGAAGGTAACCCGGACGATCATCCCCCTTGATCCTATCCGCTTGAAGAGAGGCCCATGGGACCTTATCTGCGCCACCCGGTCCAGGGAGAAGGCCAGGGTGTTGAACCCCAAATCGTAGAGCCCCTCGACAAGTCCTCCCCCTGCCTCGAAATCCCTTTTCAGCCGGAGGCCGTTGGTCTGTATCTCCAGGGGGTATTCCTCGAACTCCCGGGCGAGAATCTCCACCCAGGGGAGGTTGAGGAAGGGCTCACCCTTTCCCGTCAGCAGCACGGAGTTGACCCCCGCCTCCCGCGCCAGGAGTTTCACCTTGGGCATGTTGCGCATAATGAGCCCCGCGTTCTCCCCCGGGTAGCCGGTCATGCGGCTCACGCAGTAAGGACAGTTCTTGTCGCATCCCCGGCTGGGCACGCTGATGGTCAGATTATTGGCCTGCATGTTTTTACTCCTGCTTATCAATTTAGTCCCGAAGATGGATGAACGGGATTATAGAACAGCGGAGGGGAGATGGCAACATCATTTTGTACTTGATCCCGGCAGGAATCCCAGTTAGCATCAAGAATCAAATTTCCATCGAGACAGGTGTTCTGATGAAATCATATCTCTCCCATCCATCCCATCTGCCGATGGCAGCAATACTCTGCTTCAACCTCATCCTCCCCATTACGGCAGCGGAACTGCCTGATAAGGACCTGCCCCCGGGATGGCTTTTCAAGAATTACCACCGGCTGCAGCCTTTCGCCGATGCCCGGGGTAAAATCGGATTGAAGGACAGCCGGGGCCGTGTGATCATCACACCCCGGTTTGACCAGATGGGGCCCTTCCTCAACCGGGGGGATAGAGCTTACCGCATCATCCCCTTCCATCGGGCATGCCGGCGGAATGACTTTCCCTGTGTCTCCATGAGAGGGCAGTTGCTGGAATTCCCCCTGTATCCCGATTTTCCGGTAGCTCCGGTGATACTCGAGGGAGAATGCCGTCTCCTGTACATCAAAGCGGATGACTCTCTTCACATTCAAGGAGCCTTCCCGGAGGGACTCATCCCCTGTTCATCAGGGAAGGACAGCATGAAGTTCGGCTACAGGGACATTTCCGGAAAGTGGGCCATTCCTCCCCGTTACGACGGGGCCTTCCAGTTCTCCGAGGGATTGGCCCTGGTCCTGATGGATGAAACAATCTCCCGTTCCTCCCTCCGATACAGCTGCGAATACCGGAAGGGACGAAAATACGGGTTCATCGATAACAGAGGCGAGATGATCATACCCCTGAATGAATACACATCCCCGCCATCCCCCTTCAAAGAGGGGAGGAGCCGTGTTGAGGTGGAACTTTCAAAACCCCTGGAGTCCGGGGGACAGCAAAGGCATTATTACGGCTATATGGATAAAAAGGGGAAGATGGTCATAAAACCCCGCTTTGAAATGTCCGAAAGCTTTCACCGGGGAATCGCCCGGGTGATGTACCGGGACTACACACTCTATAATTGCCTGGAACCTTTAAACAACTGCCTGGGGGGATGTGCCCTGATCCTGTCGGGCCGGCTGGGGGGCAGCCGTGCCTTCAAGGCAGAAAAACCCTCCATCTTCTGCGTCATCAGCCGATCGGGCCGCATCCTCTACAGCACAAAGGGGGGATGGGACGGAGTCGATACATACATTAAGAAAAATTATCCCGGCTGGTTCAACGAACCCCGGGAGGAATGATCATTGTCATCTTCCCTGCCGCCTTTTCCATCACGGATCAGGGGCGCAGACGGCAGGCGGGAGCCTTCCGCTTATAATAATCCTGGTAATAGGCCTCAGCCCAGTAAAATTTTTCCGCCCTAAGAATTTTGGTGACAACCGGGTTTGAGTATCTGCCCGACTTGATCATGGCATTCCGGAAACGTTCCGCCTCGCGGCGCTGATCCTGATCCCGATAGTATATGGCAGTCCTGTACTGTCCGCCCCGATCCGCATACTGTCCTCCGGCGTCCGTGGGATCGATGTGCCCCCAGTAGACCTCAAGGAGACGGCGGTAACTTATCTTACGGGGGTCATAGATCACCAGGACCACCTCCGCATGTCCCGTGGTCCCTGAACAGACCTCCTCATAAGTGGGATTGACCTTATGTCCTCCCGTGTATCCGGACACGGCCTCCATCACCCCCGGAAGCCTTTCAAAAGCCTCCTCCAGGGACCAGAAACACCCGCCGGCAAAGAGCGCCTGATCATATTTTACCCCGGAGTGAAGTCCTTCCCCCTTCAGGAAAAGCACGGCAGCGAATATATAAAAGGCAACGGATTTTCTCATGGTTCAAACCTCTCAAACGGCATCAGGGATGCCGCTGATTGCATTATAGCGCTAATATCCCCGGATCACCGATTTAGAATCGGGGGAGATCACCGAAAGGACACTCACTCTTTTCTACATTTTCAGGAAAAAATTCTTGATACCCCTCACCGCTTACGGCACCCTGCTACGGAAAATACCAACCTTGGAGGCAATACCATGTCCGACTTCCGCAGCATCAAACCCGAAGAGATCCAGGACAACGTGTTCCGGCTCCTCAATTCCGACTGGATGCTCATCACCGCCGGGACTCCGGATTCCTACAACATGATGACGGCCTCCTGGGGCGGTCTCGGCGTTCTCTGGCACAAACCGGTCAGCTACATCGTCGTTCGCCCCCAGCGCTATACCTACGAGTTCCTGGAAAAATCCTCCGGCTACACACTCTCCCTCTTCGAGGAGAAATACCGGGACGCCCTCAGACTCTGCGGCTCCAAATCAGGCCGGGACATCAACAAGACCCGGGAGGCCGGGCTCACACCGCTGGCCAATCCCGCAGGGTCGGTCTTCTTCTCCGAGGCGAGACTGGTGATGGAATGCCGCAAGATCTACTTTCAGGATATCGATCCGGCCAACTTCCTGGACCCGGAGATTGAAAAGAACTATTCCAAGGGGGATTATCACCGCCTCTATGTGGGGGAGATTCTTAAATGCCAGATTCGGTAATCCCGATGCAAAGCGGGTTGACATAACCCGCGGTTAGGATTAGAAAGGGGTCATGGTCTTTTCGGCGGAAAAATACAGGCTGACCCTGAGGTTCTCGCTGATCTTTTCCCTTCTCTTCAGCCTGCTTGCGGGGGGAACGCCCCTGCTCTTTTCTCTGCCTCAGGGAGGCCCCTCACTCAGCGTCTGCGTCCTTAGCGCTCTTCTTTTTGCGCTCATACTGCCTCTCCTCTATCTCTATTTTACCCGTAAGTTTCGCCGGAGAAGGACCCTCCTCCGGGAACCCTTTCCCGAGACCTGGCGGGGCATCCTGGAAAGGGAGGTCCGGTATTACTCCTCCCTCGGCGAGAAGGAACAGCTCCGCTTTCGCCAGGAGATGCAGATATTTCTCCATGAAAAAAGGATCACAGGAGTCGGTACCGACGTGGACGATACCTGCCGCGTCCTGGTTGCCGCCAGCGCCGTCATACCCGTATTCAGCTTTCCCGATTTCGACTACGATCATCTGGAAGAGATCCTTATCTATCCGCAGAGCTTTACCGACGAATTCGATTTCGCCTCACGGGACAGGGACATCACGGGGATGGTGTTTTCACAGAGCTCCGCCATGATCATCTCCAAACCCTCGCTCTATGACGGATTCCGAAAGGCCGGCGGCCCTGACCATGTGGGCATACACGAGTTTGCCCATAAAATAGACGGCGAGGACGGCAGCATCGACGGAATCCCCGCCCTTCTGATGGACAGAAAGACGTCGGCGCGATGGCGCATCCTCATGGAAAGGGAGATGTCCCTCATCGAGGGGGGACGTTCGGACATAAATCCCTACGCACTGACCAACAGGGCCGAATTCTTTGCCGTGGTGAGCGAATACTTTTTCGGCAGCCCCGAAGTGATGTCCCGGCGCCATCCTGAGCTCTATCGTTTCCTTCGGCGCATCTTCCGCCAGGATACAAAAACCCTCTATGCCTCGGTTCTTCGTTCCATGATTCTGCCCCGCCGAAAAAAGTAAATTGCTATTGACAGATGGCCTCAAAATTCATCATCTAGAAAAATATCCAGCATACAGAAAGAGCTTCAGGAGATACTTCCATGCGAAAAACACTATCCTTTATTGCCATTCTTACTCTCATCTTCCTATCCTTCTGCGGGAGTTATGACTTCAAGCAGGAGGGCCTCTATGCCGTCATGAAGACCAGCAATGGCGAAATGGTTTTCATGCTCTATTATGACAAGACACCCATCACCGTGGGTAATTTCGTGGGGTTGGCTGAGGGAACAAAGGAATTCGTCAATCCCAAAACCGGACGCAGGGAAAAACGCCCCTACTACGCCGGCCTCATCTTCCACCGTATCATTGAGGGCTTCATGATTCAGGGCGGATGCCCGCTCGGCGACGGCCGGGGCGATCCCGGCTATAGTTTCGTGGACGAATTTTCCGAAGAACTCCGGCACGATGCCCCCGGCGTCCTCTCCATGGCCAATGCAGGGCCCGGCACCAACGGAAGCCAGTTCTTCATCACCCTGGCGGCCACACCGCACCTTGACGGCAGGCATACGGTTTTCGGCAGGCTCGTCCACGGTGAGGATGTAATCAAGAAGATCAGCTCGGTCAAAACGGGTTCCATGGACCGGCCCATAGACCCCGTTACCATCGAATCCATCCGTATCGTCCGGGTGGGCCCCAAGGCCAAGGCCTTCGATGCAGAGGCCGCTTTTGCGCGCAACGCAGAGCTCTTAAAGAAGATACAGGAGGAGCAGGATCAGAGGCTCAAGGCCCTCCTTACCCGGCTGAAGGTCAACACGAAAAAGATCTCCACCACGAAAACGGGGCTGCGCTACTACGTGCGTAAACGCGGCGGAGGCGCCAAGCCGGAAAGGGGTCAGAGCATCACGGCCCATTACACCCTGTATCTGGCGGACGGGACCAAGGTGGACAGTTCCCTCGATCGCGGGCAGCCGCTGGTAACCCCCATAGGAGTGGGGCGTGTCATCCCCGGCTGGGACGAAGCATTTCTGGATATGAACGCGGGGGAGAAACGGGTGCTGATCGTTCCCTTTAACCTGGCCTACGGCGAGAGGGGAAGACCCCCGGTCATACCGCCCCGGGCGACCCTGATTTTCGAGGTGGAACTGATATCCGTAAAATAACGAAAAGGGGTACCCCCTCCTATTAGATACATTTCGACTGATCGGAGAAAAGACTGGTCGATGCCGTGGAGAAATGCAGAGGAAACTGTTACTACGAGATGTAAATTTACAACAGGGCTTTCAGCATCAGCAGGAGGGTGGGCCTTCAGGGGAGGGAATATTCTCTCCATAGATTGGGATTGGAAGAAGGTCCTTTACAACAAGTTCCATCAGCAGCTGATACCCTAATCCCGGAATGAGAGAGTTTACTTTTCGTCGATTTCCGCGCTCCGGGATATAAAGGAAATGCCCTGCTGATCCCCCGTGCATATCATCACCGATTCTATGATCGGCACGTTGGCGGGTCTTTCCGGGTGCCAGCGCATGATGAAGTTTCCCCCGGGCCCTCCCAGTTTGTCTGACTCCTTCACTACGTATTGCAGCGTCTCCAGGGGGTGAGGGTTCTCGACTTGTCCAGAAATCTCCGTATCGGCTTCCCCGGGTGTTGTAGAAATTGACGGCATCCAGCACGATGGACCGCTTGAGATCGGTATTGTGAATGCTGGCAGTGACCGTCAGCAGGAATTCCCTCTCCCTGTCGCCATGATATGATAGAACGTGGAATAAACCGGCAGGTAAACGGTCTGCTTCCTCGTCCTTTTCACCTGGGAAGAGGAGATTCCCGCTCCGAAGATCATCAGAAGCAAGGTCAGCATAAGTATTCAACAAGCCTGTTTACCCGTCATGTCCGTCCTCCCTCCAGGAATTATTTCAGGAAGCTGCAGATGTAATCCGCCAGAACCGAGACCCTCAGTTTGAAGGACGACCGGGCTGGAACATCGAAGGACTGCCCCCCTTTTACTACAATCCACTCTGTGGAGCCCGGAAGCAGGACCGTGAGATTTCCCGATTGTATTTCCATTCTCTCGGCCAGATCCGTATTGAACTCGTATTCCCCGGGGAGCATGATACCCAGGGTTTTTTTGGAACCGTCAGGGAAGATGAGGGTCCGGCTGGTGACCTTCCCGTCGAAATAGACGTTGGCCTGCTTTTCCACATTGACCTTTTCGAAAGTGCTCATAATGAGAATCCCCCCTCTAAAAATGATATATTCCGGGAAGGGAATCCCTTTTCCTCCTTCCTGTCAAGTGCAAGTCGGTATATGAGGCGTAGAGAAGGAGAAAAACACATAAGCCAGATTCAGGGGAGTGGCAGAACCCTATAACGGGAAAGGGAAAAGCCCATGATCAGTCTTTCCAGAAGATTGCTGCGCACCGTCAGGTAGAGATCCCGTTCCTCATTCTGCAGTACCTCCAGAAGGGGAAATCCCCGGCCTGACAGCTCCAGGGGACCTACCTCGTCCAGGTAAAGAGGGGTCAGAGCCTCCCTGTCCAGTTCCCGCAATACCCGCCGGGCAAATTCCAGGCCGCGGCGGGAAAAGCTGTACTCCCCCTGCCGGCAGGCTTCGTCCCATTCGG
Source organism: uncultured Spirochaetia bacterium (assembly GCA_937967705.1). Lineage (GTDB taxonomy): Bacteria > Spirochaetota > UBA4802 > UBA4802 > JAGODF01 > CALCJG01. The sequence continues at coordinate 1,796 of CALCJG010000328.1, read as the reverse complement.
CGCCCGTACTGTCCCGTTTCACGGCCAGGGGAACGGTCTCCCCGGTAGAGAGCCGACGGACCTCGTATCCCGCAAAGCAACCGTTCCGGAAGATCTTTGGGGAGATGATTCCGTCACCCTGGCCCGTTTCCTTGTAGAGAGACTCCAGGTATAGCGTTTTCCCCTGATCGCGATTTCCGGTAATCAGGTAGACCAAGGATCAGAAACCCGCCCGCAGACAGAGCACCATCACCCCCAGACAGAGCGCCAGGGAGAGGGAGGAGGATGCCAGGAAGAGTCCCGGGGCCTGCTGCCGCCAGGTCCTCAGGGGCTCCCGGAGGGCTCGTCCCAGGGATACTCCGGCGGGAAACAGGACGGCGGAAAAGGCCCCCCAGAGAAGTCCCTCCCGGAGGAAGAAGGTCAGGGCGCCCCCCTGCGCTCCATAAGAAAGGAGATAACGGCAGGGCGCCAGATTCACTCCCAACGGATAGAAGAGACAGGAGGAACCCAGAGCGGCGAAGAGGGCCAAAAATCCGAGCTTCCAGAAAGGGCGCTCCCCCCTCCCGGCCAGCATCAAAACCGATCCCATCACAAGACCGTGCAGGGACACCGCCAGCATGGCATTGGCCCTGCACATCGGCGAACAGTGGAGCACCAGCACCCCCAGCTCCATGGAGAGCGCCGTGACCAGGCCGACATAGGGCAGACGGGAAGCGCGCGGACGGATGCCGAAGCCCAGACCCATGACCCCCATGCCCAGCCCTGTCAACACAGCCCCCTTGAGGGGAAGGTAGCTGACGCGGAGATAATGTCCGCACAGAAGCTCCAAAAGTCCCCATAAACCTCCCAGCATCAGGATGCCCAGGACTCCGTAAAGTTTTTCACGCTCCGATTGATTTTCTATCTTCATCATATCATCCCCTCATCACTTATCTCTGTCATACTGGCGATTCTCACTGTAGAGCAAAAAGCCCTGGCAGACCCGGCACCTCTCCCCGTCCTCCCGGGGATAGGCCTCCCCGCAGGAAGGGCACAGAACGACGGAGCCCCCGTGCTTGGGTCCCAGATGGCTCTCGTCAACCCGGACGGACGAGACCCTGAAAAGATCATCCCCTCCCTCGAATATCTGAGAAATCAAAAGATCCTCCTTCTGTTCCTTCTTGGGTTTCAGCCTGAAAAACCAGTTTTTCACCTCGGGATATTTTTCCAGCTTTTCCGCATCGACACTGACGCGCACCCCCTCACCGCTCCGCTTTTCAAAAAAGGTTAAGGCATAGCGCCCCAAGGGAATTATCTTGAGCCAGCCGTTGCCGCAGGTGCAGGGTGTGAGGATCTGTACGGCATCCGGGAGACAGGAGTTCGTCTCGCAGAGCACGTCAAAGAATTCCCCTGCCGGCAGATTCCGCCGGGCCAGGTCCACCATGAGCCCCCCGACCAGGAGGCCCGGTGCCGGGTATCCATGAAATTCCTCCGCCTTCCTCCGGAACTCCTCGAAGGAAAGACCGCATATCTCCCTCATGATCATCCCCCAACCTTTTCCACCCGGCAGGGCACGTAGCGATGCAGGGGTGTGGCCAGGAAATGATCCCGGTGCGTATTTTTCGTCAGACGGTTGACGTTGACCCCGTAGACCCTGCCGTTGTAGTCGAGACCGAAACCGTGAGGAATGATCACCTGACCCCGGCGTGTGGTATCGGTCACCTCCAGCTCCACCTCCACCGAAGCTGCCTCCGTGGTGATATTCACTGTCTCGCCATCGGTAAAACCCCTCTCCTCCGCATCGGCGGGGTTCATCGCCAGTGTGCAGGCGCGCTTCC
>CALCJG010000327.1 GCA_937967705.1 uncultured Spirochaetia bacterium | reverse complement strand
GCAGTCTCTGTTTTCGGGCCATGGTTTCCTCCTGGGGATGTACAGTATTAATACGGTAGAGAGGGGGTGATGATGAAAAGAAAAGGGGGGTGGGAGTTTCTGTGAAAAAAATATTAAAAGGGGTCAGAGCCTCATATCAAAATACCTGTTGACAGCTTCAAATTTAATAGAAAAAACCGATACTAGCCTGAGTATGGTGTGGCATGCACATAAAACTACCATTTAATATAGGGAAAGACGTACGCATGGGAGCAGAAAAAACTATGAATCAAGAGATCTGCCGAGGGCGATGGTTTCACTCAGGTAAGGATCTCGCCATTATCCTCCTTCTCCTGATGGCATTTATCCTCTTGCTGTTAACGGAACCGGATAGTTGCAGGGGGCAGGATGAGGATTGTGACAGGCTCATGCTTTTTCCGTCTTATGGGTATCATTCCGAAAACAAGTCTTTGTGTATAAACATCCATGGATGGATCTATAAGCCTGAGGATTCTTCTGTAGCAAGAAGCATGATGCTGTCTGGTTTGAAGGGTCTGGTGGACATTGAGAATGAAAGTGAGAATGCCCTTTTTCAGAAAAGAGTCCGTAAATTTCTTGTTGATAATCAGAGGGGGAGGGAAATAGAAGTTCGATTATTTGGAAAAAAATATACACTGGGACCTTCCAGGCCAAATGGGCATATCGAAGGTGAAATTTCGGTGTCCGTAAAAAAAATGCGATTCGGGGGAAATAAGCCCAGGACTCTATCTCTTGAGATAGTGCGGGGAAAGGATATAAAATATCGTATAACGCATAATGTTGATGTGTTACCCCTGAAGGGGATAACAATTATATCTGATATCGATGATACGGTCAAGATTACATGCGTTCGCGATAAAAAGGAAGCATTTCGTAATACATTCCTGCGGGAATTCCGAGCTGTGCCGGGGATGAGTTCCCTGTATCGGAAGTGGCACAAGCGGGGATACATGTTCCACTATGTATCCGGTTCCCCCTGGCAGATTTACCCATCGCTTTGTGAATTCTTTGATGCAAACGGTTTCCCCCGAGCTTACTACCACTTGAAGGATTTCCGTCTGAAGGATTCCAGTTCCCTGAGGTTTTTAATCGGGGATCAGCTTGAATACAAGAAGGTAATCATCGAAGATTTAATGCGGCAGTTTCCCTTCCACCGCTTTATCCTGGTGGGAGATTCGGGGGAGCGTGATCCGGAAGTCTATGCCGGGATTGTCAAGAAATTTCGTGAACGGGTTAAGGCGGTTCTGATCCGGGATTTGGGGGATGTTCCTGACAATAATAAACGTTACGAACGGTTGTATAAAGGGCTGCCGGTAAAATTTAAAAGTTTTAAAAGGGTGTCGGAAATTAGGCGTTGGGCGGAAACGTTATAGAGGGTTATTTGAGCAGCATCATACTTTTCAAGAGCATTTCAGTCATGAAGTTTCTCTTCAATACCCGGCGGTCTTCATCAGACAAACCCATCACCCATATCTTACCTGAATCCGCTTCGTAAAGGTACTTTTTATCTTCCTGTATGATTCCCTTGCTCTGCCCATTGCCCCAGGAGGAGAGGTGGAGATCGAGATGGTATGCGGGATCGAACAGTGATTGTCCCTGTACGGGAATAACCTGAGGTATGCCCAGTATGTCCAGGAATGTGGGAAGTAGATCCAGGACGGTTCCGGAATGCAAAGGCTCTTGTCCAGAGAGTTTCCTGTGATACAGGGCGAAGGGTATGCGTATTTCCTCATTATAAAGAGAGAAATCATGACGGTACGAGCCATGTTCCCCGAAGGATTCCCCGTGGTCGGAGATCAATAGAAACAGTGTATCGGGATGGCTTTCGATAATATCGGCAGTAATACTGTCGGCGATGCTGAGCCCGTATTCCAGGGCATTGCGGTGTCTGCCCTGGGAGATATCATTGTCATATCTATGAAATAGAGAAGGATCCGGGTTGAAATAGGGGGAATGAGCATTGGAAAATCCCACCACGAGAAAGAAGGGAGATGCTGAAAATTTCGTCACCATCCGACATTCGTTTTTCAAGGCTCTGTCATCGACGCCCCAGGAAAAGGATTTGTATTCGCGGCCTGTGGAAGGATCCTTCTTTTTGAGCATATCTTCCTTGTCCCTTATGGAAAACCCCATATGAGTGAGCATCTGGTGAAGGCTTTCAAAATGCGCGGGCCCCGAGTAGAGGAAATGACAGGTGTAGCCCCTTTTGGCGAGGATGCCCGGGAGAGTCGCATCCCTTTTCAAGTCATCAAAGGCCGGCCTGGTGCGAGGGGAGCTGTACAGTCCGGTCATGAGTGAATATATGGTTGATGTGCTGTGGGGAACAGGCAGGAAGAAGTGTGTCGTGTGCAGGGAGGTTTCTTTTCGGAAAAATTGCGACTGCTCCAGGTCGATATGGGTCTGTCCGGCGCTCTCCATGATAAAGATGACAACATTAGTGTTGACGGGCAGATTAAAGCCAAACCGGGAACGGAAATAATCATGATGAATGCCCCTGGTCGGGATTTCCGAACGGGTGGAGGCTCCGGAAAAATTTATCTTGAGAAACCCTTTTTTAATTTCTCTAAGGGTGATAAGGGATATAAGCAGACATATCAGGAACAGTATCAGCTTTTCGGGGGTCTTTGCCTTTCCTCGAGTCTCCGGGGTGACTCTTTCCTCAAACTTGTCCAGGGTCAGGACGGTCAGAGAAGAAAAAAGAGCCAGAAGAAGGTGAGGAAGCGGTGAGGTTTCTCTCAGCAACGGGAGGGCATCGCCCAGAAGATAGGGGAGATTCTTAAGGACATATATCAGGAGATCCGCAGTCAGGGGAGTTTTAAAAATGTAGCGGACAACGTTTGCCAGATAGAAGGCCGCCATGTTCAGGATGGAGAAGATATAGAGTAGCGGTATCCCCAGCCGCTTCCAGGAAAAACGCCTGCTCAGATAATAGAGAAAGGTAGATGCCGGAAAGGTGATGCGGAATACTACGTTGAAGAGATGTCCCTCTTGGGCGGAAAGAATATTCCGGAATGCCTGGGAAAGGGCTGCGATGAGGCTTTGTCCCTGAAGAAGATGCAGGGAAAAATCCGCGGACAAAGAGTACAGAATCAGAAGAAGGCAGAGAATTGCGAAGTCGGCCAGAGACGACCAGGCTTGATGGGATGAATTATGTTCCGATTTACTGAACACGGAAGCTTACCGTCATCAGAAGTGTGGGGCCTTCATAGAGATGGAGTGTATATTCCCCTCGGGAGAGGTTTAGGATATCGTCCACATCACCCCTGAATGCCTTTCTGCTGCCGCCGTTGACGCTGTAGAAGTATGTCCCTGGAATCTTGACGCCCGTCGCGGATTTTTTTCCGGTGGTAATCCTGACGGGGACCGACTGATCACCGGAGGGCGCCAGGGGGTCCAGTATGTAGACTTCTCCCTGGACGGGAGAAAGGATACGGGGGATGTCTTCCGAGTTCTCTGAAGCGACAGGCATGCCTCCGTGATTCATGCCGCATAACGGGATTTCGTGATGGCCGGCTTCGAGTAGCTCCTTGTAAACGGGGCAGCCGGGGGCCGGCCTCAGTCCCGATTTACGGCAGAGCGTAATCTCCTGGAGATTTTCAGGATAGAAGAAACGGGGCTTCTGTCTTTCCGTCACGAGTCGGATGACCTGATGAAAGACCCTGGCAGCCCCGAACCCTCCCGAAACACCGTTCATCGACTTGCCGGAAAAATTGCCGATCCAGACTCCCACTGTGTAATCCCGGGTGAATCCAATGGTCCATGAATCCCTGAAGTCCTTGGATGTTCCTGTCTTGGCAGCGACATCGAAGGGAAAATCGAGAAAATTTCTCTCTCCGAAGGCCCTGCGGCGTATTTCACGGTCTGATAGTATGTGGATAATCTGAAAGGCGCTCCTTTCTGACATCAGATGTCGTTTTTCACCCAGGTATAGGTCTTCCCCCCGGTCATCTGTACCAATGAAGAGGGGATGCATGATACCCCCGCCGGCAATTCCCGCATACATTCGGGTGAGATGAAGCAGTGTCGTTCCACCCGAACCCAGGGCCAACCCAGGTCCGTAGAGCTCCGGTTCCCCCTTCAGGTGTTCGAAGCCGTTCTCTTTCAGATAACGGTAGAAAACCGGGATGCCCACCCTGCTGATCATCATGATGGCCGGGACATTGCGGGATGCAGCCAGCGCCTCGCGAAGGGTCAGGGGACCCCAATAGGATAAGTCGTTGTTGCGGGGCCGGTAGGTCTCCTTTTCGTCGGACGGCAGACTGATGTCCTGATCGTGGAGAATGGAGTTGGGCTGATATCCCAGTTGGTCCATGGAGATGGAGTAGAGAAAAGGCTTCAGCGTGCTGCCGGCCGTGCGGACGATTACGCAGCCGTTTACCTGCCCGTCGTAATCCCCATGAAAATTTCTTGAGCCCACCAGGGCCGCCAATTCCAGCCGGCCGCCGTTTTCGGGACAGGGATTTTTCATCACCACGACGGCACCGTTTTCCGCTCCGTATTTTTCAAGAAACTTCAGCTCGGAATTGAGGATGGCGCCAATCCTCTGGTTGAGATTCTCCGAAAGCGCTGTCTGAAAATCCCCCTCCATGTCCGGTGCAAGCTGCCGTATCCAGGATTCAAAATGGAGGGTGGAAGACTCCCTGTTGAAAAGGGCGGGGGGGGATGCGATGAAAACGGCCTTCTCCGGCTGTTTGCCGTCGGATTTAAGGTTCGGGTATACGCGTTCCCATAGCTTCAGGTACCGCCTGCGGAATTGGGACCTTTCTGGATAACCCTGCCGGATGAGGACGGCCAGGGCAACCTGTTCCTCATCGGTGAGAAATCGTATATCCCGCTTGAATATGCTCCGCGCAGCAGCAACCAGTCCGGTCTGATTGAACTTCAGGGGGACCCGGTTGAGATAGCTTTCCAGGATCATATCCTTGGAAAACTGGATCTCGAGACGGAATGCGTAGAAGAGCTCAACAATCTTTCGCAGAAGGCCTGAACGGGGCATGCGTTCCCGAAAGGCTATACGTGCCAGTTGCTGGGTTATGGAGGACCCTCCGGAAACAATTCGCCCGTGTAGAAGGTTTTGTCCCAGGGCCCTGTGCAGAGCCAGTATGTCAACCCCG
>CALCJG010000326.1 GCA_937967705.1 uncultured Spirochaetia bacterium | reverse complement strand
TGAAAAAGCTTAAACTGGAACCGGCCTACCAGGCCTCCCACAGCGCCAAGACCACGGTCTTCATTAGAATTTCCCTCGGACCGGCGGTGAGATTATGAGAACCCTCCTGCTCATCCTGCTCTTCCTGGCCCTGGCCCTCCCCGCCAGCGCCCTGGTGCTCAGCGGCACCGTCATCGACAGTGATTCCGAGAAACCGCTGGAGGGGGTTACCGTGGGGATCAACGACCTGAAGATCACCCAGAAAACGGGAAAGGACGGTGGCTACCGCTTCGACGACCTGGGTGCGGGGTTCTATCAGATCTACGTGGTCCATCCGGAGTACAGGAGGGAGATCATCACCGTGCGGATCAAGAGGAACTTCCGCATGGAGATCCGCCTGAAGAAGGGGAGCTTCACCCTGGATGTCATCGAGAAACGCTATCAGCGCTCGGAGGACCGTTTCGGCACGCAGTCCATCTCCTACGATAACATAAAGGAGCTGCCGGGCCGGGGGTTCGGCGACAGCCTGCACCTGCTGCAGACCCTCCCGGGAGTGGGCAGTTCCTTCGCCCTGGCGCCGGTGCCCCTCATCCGGGGGTCCAATCCCATCAACGACAAGTATTATATCGATGACATCCCCCTCGACTATCCCTATCATTACCTGGCCTCTTCCATGCCGATCTTCTCGTCCCTCAACGAGGAGATCATCGACAGGGCCACGATCATCAAAGGACCCTCCCCGCTCTATTACGACGACAGCCTGGGGAACATCATTCACGTAAAGACAAAAGACCCCGAACAGACAGGGGTGCACGGGAAAGTCCTCCTGGACCCCATAGTGCCCCTGCTGCCCACGGTACACGCCACCGTGGTTCCCTATAAAGACTTCAGCATCATGTTCAACGGCCGGCGGACCTACATAGACCTGGCTCAGAAGGCCATGGACAGCAACACCGACGAAATCTTCTATATGCAGGACCATTACCTGAAGATGCGCTACAACGCGGGGCGCAACCATTCCCTCTACTTCATCTCCCTGGGCTCCGACGACACCTGGCTGAAGGACAAGAAGAACAGCCAGGGGCAGGAGTACACGCGCACCATACTCAGCCGCTATCACACCGAGGCGCTCAAATGGGAATACCTCATCAACCGGAGGGCCTTTCTGCAGACGGTGGTCTCCCGCTATCAGATCAACCAGAGGATCACCCAGGACGACATAGACATCCGCTTCGAGCCCCTGCAGTACCGCCTCAACCAGATGCTCACCCTCTCCCTCAAGCCCGTCCGGGTAAAAGCCGGTTACGAGATCCTGCGCCTGGACAGGGGGGTTTCGGGCAACACCAGCCTCTCCTCCATCGCCAACACGGAGCTGTCCGACCAGAAGGGGACGATCTACCTGAAGACCCCCATCGAGGGGACGGCGACCTCGGGCTTCCTGGAGACCGGCGTGGACGCGGGCCCCTTCTGGATCAACGCCGGGGGACGGTATAAATACTACGGGCCCCTTTCCGACCGCACCGTCTCCTACCGCGGCATGGCGGGGGTCAATGTCACAGGCAAAACGGCCCTCTACCTGGGCGGGGGAACCTATTACAGCTATCCCGACATGTATCACTATCTGGGCGTCGTGGAGCCGGACTTCAAACCCGCCCGGGCCGACAACGGCATCCTGGGGGTCAAATCCAATTTCTACGAAAACCTGACAGGGCAATGCGAGCTCTTTTACACCCGCTACCGCCACCTCCCCTACAAGCCGGGAGACCTGATCACCTCGGGAGAGCTGAAGACCTACACCCAGATCAATCCCTATTCTCCAGAGGAGAGGGGATACTCATACGGGGCCGAGTTCTTCCTGAAGGCCGACGGGAAACGGGCCTACGGCTGGATCAGCTACACATACTCCGTATCCCGGCGCAGCAGCCCGCTGGTGGACCAGAAGGACTTCTACTCCGACTTCGATCAGACCCATATCCTTCGCCTGGTGCTGGCCACCCGGGTGGAGAGGTGGACCTTCTCCTCGATCTGGCACCTCTATACGCCGCTGCCCTATACCCCCATCACGGGATCGACCTACGACAGCGGCGAGTTCAAGCCCGTATACGGCAACTACAACTCGGGACGCTACGCCCTGCATTACCGTCATGAGATCAAGGTAACCTACACAACGATGCAGGGCCACCGTTTCTTTGCCGAGGCCTTCTCGAACCTGGGATCCGGCAATTACCTCTTCCCGGATTTCGACAAGAAGAAGGCCTACAGCGACAATTCGGGCCAGGGCAAAAACCCTGCGGACGTATCCGATACGCCGGCGGCATTCCTCTGGTTGGGGGCCGAGATATGCTTCTGAGAACCGTCATCCTCCTTCTCCTGCTGGCCCTTCCCCTCCAGGCCGCTTATCTGGATCTGCCCCTCCACAAGGAGGCCCTTTTCCGCAAGGACATAGTGCTGCTGCAGAGCATCGTCAAGCGGAAACCCAACGATCTCAAGTCCCTGAAACGCCTGATCAAGCTCACCTTCTCCGCGGAGCTCTTCGAGGATACCGTCCGTTATTGCGGCCAGTACCAGCAGCATGCAAAGGACCGGGAGATATCCTATCTGAACATCCTCTCCCACGCCTCGCTGGGCCGGTATGCCAAAGCCCTTAAGCTGACCCGGGAACACCTGAAGACCTTCGACCCAAGCAGTGAGGAAAGGAAACTCCTTGAGCACAAGATCACCATATACGCCCGGTCCACGGAGGCCAAAGCTTCCCCCAGGGGGGTAAAAAAGGCGGACTGGGGCAAGCAGAAAGAGGTTCTCTCCCTCCTGGACCGCGACCGTTTGATGCTGGTCTATGACGTCAAAACCCTTACCGGGGAGCTTTATATATTGAGCCCTGGTTCCCTCAAAGCCGCTCCCTCCCGTCCCGCTTACCTAGAAGGTCTGGACCTGAACAGGGTCATCTTCGTCTCCCTCTCCTCCGACGGACGGGAGGTGCTGGCGAGCATAAAAACCGGTCCCCAGGAGGCCGAAATCCTCTACCGGCACTATAGACCCGAGAGAAAGCGGTGGTCCTCCTGGAAGGAAATAAGTGAGATGAATCCCGGTAAATGGAACGCCTATGGGAATTTCACGGCCGGCGGGAATTATGTACTCTTCTCCTCCGATTCCGATTCGGACAGCGGGAGCGATATTTACGCAGTACGGCGGAACGAGGACGGAGACTGGTCCAAACCCTTTAAAATTCGGGAACTGAACACCCCCTTCAACGAAATCGCCCTCTATCTGCACCCCGACGGAGAGACCCTTTATTTCTCCTCCAACGGCATGCCGGGCAACGGGGGATACGACCTCTACCGGGGCAGACTCGGAGAGAGCCGGGAGAAGGTTTCGGTGACAGAAATTGAAAATGTCCGGGATATTAACACCTTCCGCAACGAGTTTTTCCCGCTCTTCGTGGACGCCACAGGCAAGATATCCTTCCACAACTATCAGATTGCCGACGAGCGCTCGGTCTTCTTCTATGACGACCGGAAGGTCCGCCCTGCTGCCTTTGTGGATATCTACGTCTTCGACAGCGGCACGAAGGCCCCCCTGGAAGGTGTTGCGGTAACGATAGGAAAGAACCTCAAGCGAAAGACCGGCGCAGACGGATTCTGCGGCGGGGCTGTTGCATCCCATAAGGATTACCGGATTACCGCCTCCCTGGCCGGTTACGATTCCGCGAGCCGCTCCCTGAAGGCCGGGGAAGCGGGCCGGATAGCGAGAGCCGAAATCTATCTGAAAAAGACCACGGAGCCCTCTATTGCCGCCCCGGCTCCCAGGACCTTCAGGGCCGCCTTCCTGGGCATCAAAGCGCTCAACTGCCCGCCCGCCCTGGCCGGCCGCTCGGAGGCAAGGCTGCGCAGGGGGATGAGCGGCTCCGGCAAAATCCTTCTCTCCCGCAAGGAACTTGCGCAGGCGGCAAAGAAGGCCGACCTCCCCTCTCCCTGCCTGGAAGGGGACTGTCTTAACGGTTACGGCAAGGCCCTGGGGGTGCGTTACCTGGTGACCGGAAGCATCACCAAGACCGTGAAGAAATCCTATGACCCCGTCGGCTCCTCCGGCAAGGAAAAATATCTCCTCATCCCCAAAACCCGCGAGTCCTACCTGATCCGCCTGCAGATCTACGATATCGAAACGGGGAAGACTCTCAGGGAACTCAAGGGCAGCTCCGGGGCTAATACCGACAGGGCGCTGGATAAGCTGATCCGGGAACTGCAAACCCTGCTGGACACGCTCTGATACGAAGACCATACCCGGCCCGTCGAAAAGCGCCACCGGCAAAAGCCCTTCCCGGAGAAAGGGAGATGTGAGATATCAGGGCGACAGGTGATCAGAAAAGGTTTTTCAGGGGGGGGTACTTCTTTTCGGAAAGGCGGAAGGAGAAGGTCTGCCGCTCCCCCTTCTCGTCGATGTAATTGGCCTTGAAGACATCGCTGATGGTGGCCCCGTCCTCAAGGCTCAGGATGCCGTTGTCGATCATCTGTATGAAGAAGGTGCGGATGATCCCGAAGGCCATGCGCTGGATGTTGATGTCCGGCTGATGATTATGATCGTAGAGCCCCAGGTTGACATCCGCCACCGCCCGCCCGTGAAAACAGGTATCCAGATTGATTCCCGTCTCCACGCCGTAGATCTGCCAGAAATTGACCGAGTTGAAGAAGGCAAGGGTGCCGGCCACCTCCCCGGACAGGGGATAGGCAAAGCCTGTAAGCTTTTCGATCTTGGGATGGTCGATGAGGGAAAAGAGAGGCTGGGCAACGTATTTCTTCACCCGTCCCATCTCCCGCCAGAAACTCGCCTTGGCGAAATCGTAACCGGACAGGACGGCCCCCGCCAGCCCCGTCACGAAATGGGAACCGAAGTATTCCGGCAGGACATCGGCGTCCAGGAAGACCAGGATCACGTCATCCCTCGAAGTCCCGTTGACGAATTCCCGATTGATCCGGTAAAGAGCCCGGCGCATGTCCGATCCCTTCCCCTTCTCGTCCTCCATGTCCGGGACCGGTATGTCGTTGTTGATGAGGATCTCCACGCCGGAGTCCGCTTCCCGAGCCCGGGATTCCGTGGGCTCGATCTCAGAACCGATACGACGATGGGAAAGGAATATTTTGTCTATGAGGGATCCGGCCTCTCTGCGGAGGAGATGGATTTTATCGTAGATGAGATCCGCCTCCCGGGTACCGCAGGTGGAAAAAACGACATAGATTTTGCGGCCCTTTTTCTTTAGAAGAGTTTCGTCAAGGGAGAAGTCCGAGGCGTCGAAGTAATTAATTCCATTCATAGAAAAAACCTTCCGTTGGGACCAGCGGCAGAAGGGCAGCGGAGTCCGCAACTGATTTCCTATCAAAGTGTCTGAAGGGCGGTATTTGTAAAGGATTTTTTTCCTTTTACATGAGGGGGCAGGCATCGCCGCATTCCGACACCCGCGCTTTTAATTGAAAAAAACCAGAAACTATTTGACAAATCGCCATATATCTTTTACAATGCCCCAATTAAATCAAGGCAAGAAGGCACTATGCAGAGCAACCGCAACAGCTACTTTTATTTTTGGTACTTTTATTACAAAAGTCGCTCGTAGCTTTTGCGGATATCGTAGTGCATGCGCAGAGGCCGCGGGCGAGAAGCCGGCGGCCTTCCTGTTTCCAGACCTCAGTCAAGGCCGCCCTCCTCCACCGGCCCTGGCAAAATACTCACAAACCCGGAGGACAATCATGGTTCTGCTTATTTCCGAAAAAAACAAGGGCGAGAGCCGCAGCCTGAAAGAAGAGTTCGAATTGAAGGGGCACCGAACTTACACGGTCCCGACAACCCGCGGGGATGTCTGTACCGTCATGGATTTCAAGGAAGCCGATCTCCCGCTCCTTCCCCTGACCCGGGACAGCTACTCCTGCCTGGAACCGGATGTCCCCTACATCCTGGCCAGCCGGCGCATACGGGACACGGAAACAGTGATAGACGTGGGGCGGGATGTGACCGTGGGAGGAAAGAGCCTAACCGTCATCGCCGGGCCCTGTTCCGTCGAATCGGAGGAACAGATGCTGGAAACAGCCCGGCGCGTCCGGGACTCGGGAGCCACCGTGCTCCGCGGCGGGGCCTTCAAACCCCGGACATCCCCCTATGCCTTCCAGGGAATGGGGGTCGAGGGCCTGAAACTGCTGCGCAAGGCGGGGGATGCTTACGGGATGCCCATCATCACCGAGGTACTGGACCCGGACGACATCGCCGTCGTGGCGGAATACTCGGACATTCTGCAGATCGGCGCCCGCAACTGCCAGAACTTCTCGCTCCTGAAGAAGCTGGGGCGCGTCAACAGACCGGTTCTGCTCAAGCGGGGGATGATGACCACCATCGGCGAATTCCTCATGTCCGCGGAATACATCCTCTCCGAGGGGAACATGAACGTGATCCTCTGCGAGCGGGGCATCCGCACCTTCGAGACCGAAACGCGCAACACCCTGGACATCTCCGCCATCCCTCTGCTCAAGCAGAAGACCCACCTCCCCGTGATCGTGGACCCGTCCCACGCCGCCGGCACCTGGAAGATCATCGAGCCCCTCTCCCTGGCCGCCATCGCCGCCGGCGCCGACGGACTGATGATAGAGGTGCATACGGACCCGGCCCGGGCCCTGTGCGACGGCAATCAGTCCCTCAAACCGGAAAGGTTCGACACACTGATGAAGAAGCTGAAACCGGTTTCGGTTATTCTGGACCGGGATCTGGTTTAGGGGAACGCGTCTTTTTCAGGCTGAGGCATTTGAGGCAGCGATCGTCATCGCAGAACTGACAGGAGAAGCAGTCCCGGCAGGGAAATTTCTTTGAATCGGCGGGCTGTTCCTCCGGTACGAAAATCTTGCCCGGGAAGCCCTCTATCGTGATAAAACCCATTACTGTTTGATCCTCTCCCTTCGTGACAATATGGTGCGGGGGTGGATCTGCCCCACATTCTCAAAAACATAATCCGGCTGATAAGGAAACCGCTCCATGTGGCTGCGGCTGGTCACCCCGGAGAGCACCAGGCAGCAGGTCATCCCCGCCTCGAGGCCTCCCAGGATGTCCGTGTCCATCCGGTCGCCGATCATGAAGCAGTTGGCGGAATGCACCCTCAGTTTTTTACGGGCCCAGTACATCATGGCGGGATTGGGCTTCCCCAGGAAATAGGCCTTCATCCCCGTCACCCGCTCGATAGGCGCCACCAGGGCGCCGCAGGCGGGAACGGAACCCCGGCTGGTGGGACCGGTGATATCGGAATTCGTGGCAATCAGCTTGGCCCCCTCCTGTATGAGCAGGGTGGCCTCGATGATGCGGGCGTAATCATACTCCTCCGTTTCCCCCACGATGACGTAATCCGGGCGATCCTTGGTGATCCTGACGCCGATGCGATCCAGCTCGGTCATCAGCCCCTTGCCTCCGATGACGTAAGCGGAGCAACCCGACGGTTTCTGATACATCAGAAAGCTTGCCGTCGCCATGGCGGAGGTGTAAAAATGGTCCCGGCTCACCTCTATGCCCATGTTCATCAGCCGCTCCTGAAGCTCCCCGGGGGTGTAGTAGGAGTTGTTCGTCAGGAAGAGAAAGGGGAAGCGGCCCCTCTTCAGGCGGGCTACGAATTTTTCAGCTCCCGGGATCAGGTGCTTCCCGCGGTTGATCACGCCGTCCATATCGATGACAAAGGCTTTCTTGTAACTGCTTCTCAGGGGTAAAAAGCTCACGACCTCCTCCCGGTTTTCCTTCCGTATTCACTGGTATTATAACACGGGAATTGGATAATACCATTTATCTCCTCTGTCCTTCGGGAAAAAAAGCCGGTTTGTATCGTCCCGACGCAAAGTCTTCCCTGCGGGGATGGCAATTGCCGTCCGCCGCGAATCCAGTCAAATCCACGCCCTGCCTTAAAATTATTGGAGTTCATGCTTTTTTTTATTTACAATCCTTCCGAAATATATAATAAGATAATAAAATTCCGTCGGGGCCTCTTCCGGCATACAGCCCTGTGCCATCATGTTCGGCAGGGAACAGTATACAACTCTCATGTTTATTGTCAAGAAATTGAACAGGACCTTACGACAGGCGGTATGATGACAACGATTGATCCCGAAAGCATAATTTCCATACTCAGTGAAATCCCCATATTCCACGGACTGGAACAGCAGCAGCTCTATGCCATAGTACCCCTCCTCAAACTCATGAAGTATCCCCCGGATACCATGATCATCAAGGAGGGTTCGGTGGGTGATTCGATGTATGTCATCCTCCGCGGTTCGGTACGGGTCACCCGCAGGGACAAGGACAAGGAGGACATCTCCCTGAGCACGCTTCACGTGGGTTCCTACTTCGGTGAGTTTTCCCTCATCGACAATCTGCCGCGTTCGGCCAATGTCATAAGCAACGAAGAGACCGACATCTTCATGCTGCATAAAAACGATTTCGACAGCCTCCTGGACCGCAACGTCCCCTTTGCCAACACCTTCTTCCGCAACTGTCTCACGGAGACCTTTTCCCGTTTCCGGAACGTTATAGCCAATTTCACCTTTTCCCAGCATGACCTGAAAGAGAAGAGCGAGATGCTCAACGAGATCAACAAGGACCTCTCCTTCGCCAAGAAGGTTCAGCAC
This sequence comes from uncultured Spirochaetia bacterium, assembly GCA_937967705.1. GTDB lineage: Bacteria > Spirochaetota > UBA4802 > UBA4802 > JAGODF01 > CALCJG01. The sequence goes on along the minus strand of CALCJG010000326.1, from coordinate 8,874 downwards.
TATTTCATCAACAGCGCCTACATCCAAACCGATCAGACCCTTCACAGCAAGATAACACATTCCTACGTTTATCATCCCTGTATCGAGATCGGCGGCGATTTTCTGAATATCATCAAGCTCGACGAGGACAGGATTGCCGTGATCATCGCCGACGTGGAGGGCCACGGCATCACGGCGTCCCTGGCTACGGGGGTGCTCAAGAGCGCCTTTTCCCTCCTGGCGCGGGAATGCGGCACGAAGCCCGCAGAATTCATGAGCCGCCTCAACGAACACTTCTACGAGCTGCTCTCCCGGAAGCTCTATGCCACCTGTTACTACGCCCTGATCGATACGGCCCGGGAGCGGATATCCCTGGCCAAGGCCGGACATCATCACCCCTTTTTCTGGAAGCAGACACAGGGGGATTTCCTTAAAATCGAGGGGACGGGCCCGGGCCTGGGGCTCATCGAGGACGCAGTCTACACGCAGATGGAATTCCCCTTCGAGAAGGGGGACAAGCTGCTCTTTTTTACCGACGGGATCATCGAGCAGATGAACGAGAAGGAGGAGATGTACCTTCACGCCCGGCTGAAGCAGAAGATGCGGGAGATGATCGAGAGGAAAGAGCCGGATATCGTCAACTGCCTGCATGAGGACGTGCTGGAATATGCCGGCGAGGCCCCCATCGTCGATGACATCACCCTGCTGCTCTTTGAGATGAGCAGCTGACGGGAACCGGAGGAAGGCCGACATGGAAAGACTCAAAGGCAGTCAGATAAGCGCGCTGAAACGCATGGCCCACGATCTCAAACCGGTGGTGATGATCGGGAAGCTCGGGCTGACGGATTCGGCCCTGGAGGCGGTCGACAGGGCCCTGGACGATCATGAGCTAATCAAGGTCAAGTTTGTCGGCTTCAAGGAGGAGAAGAAGGCCCTCTCCTCCCTCCTGGAGGAAAAGACCGAAGGGGTTCTCGTGACTTTGATCGGCAACATCGCGGTACTCTACCGCCAGAGCCGGGACCCGAACAAAAGGAAGATCCGCATATAAAAAAGGAGTTGCTAAATCCCCCCCCTTCCACCAGCATTCCCCCTCCCCCGATCAATAGCCTTACATCAACTTAAGCGATGCGGGGATATTACCGTAACACCGACAGTCATCGAAAAAGGAAAAGAATATGAAACTTGGAATCATAGGCCTGCCGCAGACGGGCAAAAAAACCCTCTATAAACTGCTGACCGGAACGGACCCCTCCGGGGCGCAGTCAAAACCCGACAGGGCTCTTCAGGGGATTGCCGAAATTCTCGACGGGCGATTTGACGCCCTGGTGAAGATGTACCGGCCGAAAAAGGAGACCCGGGCGCGCATCAACGTGGAGCTGCTGCCCGATCTCGATCCCGGCAGCATCAAGGAGGGTGCCGTGTTCCGGGACATCGCCGACACCAGCGCCCTCTGCCACGTGGTCCGGGCCTTTGCCGATGACTCGGTCTATCATGCCCTGGGCAGCGTCAATCCGGAGCGGGATACGGAGAACATCAACGCGGAACTCATCCTTAACGACCTGATCTTCATTGAGAAGCGCCTGGAGCGCATTGAACAGAACAAGAAGCGGGGCAAGGACGATACGCTGAAGAAGGAGGAGGATCTCCTCCTGCGCTTCAAGGAACACCTGGAAAAGGACGAGCCCCTGAGGACCTTCGAGCTGGCCGAGGAGGAGAGAAAGCTCATCGCCAGCTACCCCTTCATCACCCTGAAGGAGATGATATGCGCCCTCAACGTACTGGAGGGGGATATGACCGATACGGGACTACTGGACCGTCTCTCTGTAAAGTACTCGGTCCAGCACATACACATGATGCAGATCTCCGCCCGGCTGGAGGCGGAAATCGCCGCGCTGGACTCGGAGGAGGAGCGGGGGGCCTTCATGGAGGAGGCCGGCATAAAGGAACCGGCGATCAGCCTCCTCTCCCGGCTCTGCATGGAAGCCCTGGGAATGATATCCTTCTTTACCGTGGGAGAGGACGAGGTGCGTCAATGGCAGATCCGCAAATCCTCCACCGCCCCCGAGGCCGCCGGCGCCATCCACTCCGACATACAGCGGGGCTTCATCAGGGCAGAGGTGATGAAATACCGGGACCTGATGGAGTTGGGGAGCGAGGAAAACGTGAAGAAGGCCGGCAGGCATCTCCTGATGGGCAAGGAGTACATAGTTGAGGACGGAGATATCATAAGCTTCCGGTTCAACGTTTAGCGTCCCTTTAATCGCTCCCCTGCTGAAGGGGCGCTCCGCAGGAGGAGCAGAAGGGGAAGTGCACGAAGTTGCGGTGTCCGCAGGTCCTGCACTTCCCGAAGAGCTGCAGTCCGCACTGGGTGCAGTAATCCGGAGCGTCATCCTCCATCACCACATCCTTCAGCACCTTCGTCTGGGGATGCCATTTATTCATCAGAAAATCGACCTCGCAGGAAGGACAGCAGTGGGAGGCATAGGCCTTGATGGCGGTCTGCTGCTGAATCTTTTTGGCCCTCTCCTGATTGGACTCCTGAAGCTCGGCCTTCTTTTTCTCGGTATAGATCATGAGCTGCTTGATGATGTAGTATCCCAGAAGCACAGTAAGGATAATGCCCACGGTATAGCGGATGTAGCCCCCGTAGCTGGGAAGATAGGGTACCAGCCCCACGAAGAAGGCATAGAGGGAAAAAAGTATATATCCCCAGACCAGAGGCTTGTAGCGGCTCGATCGGTATCGGATGAAAAGGAAGACGCCGATTGCCAGTATGGGAGCGATGAAAAGCAGGCGTACCAGGAAGAGTTTCAGGGAATAGGCCATCATGGCGGACTGATACTTTTTATTGTCCTCCCTGTCGATTCTCTCTTTTTCCCTGTCCAGGGTTTCCTTCTTCTTGTTCACCTCATAGAAATTTTCCTCGAGTTTATCGAGCTTCTGCTGCCATTCCTCCTCTATCTTCTTGGTTTCATCCAGCCTGCGGGCCCGGGAAAGCACCTCGGAATTCTGTCCCGGGGAACCGATGGCTTTGCGGGTCTGCAGCCAGTTTTCGAAAACCTCTTTCTCTGAAAAATACTTCCTGCTGGCTATCTCCCGGGACTTTTGCAGCCGATACTTCTGCTCCCGGTAATCCCTGATCTGTGCATCGATGGCCTTGAGCCCGGCATCGACCCTGGACAGGGCCGCCTTGTCTTGAAAGTCCTTATAATTGGGCGCCTGGATCCAGCTGTCAAAATCATCCAGGATCTTACCTCCCAGGAGGATCAGAAACATACTCAACGTCACGGAGATGAGAAAAAGCACGAACTTGGACAAGACCTCGAACCTTCGCAGAGACCCTTTGTACGTTGCCATCGATAAACCCTCCCAATGTGATCTAGGCCGGGCATCTCTTTGACAAAAATACCTTTGACGCTCGGCTTCTTTCTAAGACTATCACAGCCTCGCATAAAAAAGCAATCCCAATTTCTCCGGTCATGACCGGCGATACGGTTCTTTTCAGAACGGCGCTCGGCAGGCCCGTCTTTTCCGACCACCCGGGAAAGCAAATTTAATTGAGTCATCAGCCCATTTTTTGATTGATTTTTTTCCACTCTGAAAGGAATTATTAAAAATAAATTATATTGACTTGAATAAAAGCGAACCCTTTTATTCCAGCATATAAAACTACAGGAGGATCACGTAAATGAAAAAGAATTTCACAAGAGTGCTGGTAGCCGTCATAGCGCTGGCTTTCGTCTCCACACTGGCTTTCTCCGCCGACAGGAAAGCCTCCAAGAAAGGGGCTCCCAAGGCCGACAGCAAGAAAGCGGAACTGATCGATATCAACTCCGCCTCCAAGGACCAGCTGATGACCCTGCCGGGTATCGGTGAAGCCCTGGCAGCGAAAATCATTGCCGGCCGTCCCTACAAGTTGAAAACCGACCTTAAAAAGAAGAAAATCGTTCCCGGGGCCACCTATGCCAAGATATCCTCGAAAATTATCGCCAAACAGGGCGGTAAATAAAGAGGAATTTTTATCATCCCATAAAAAAAGGATGGGAACCCCCATCCTTTTTTATACTTACACTGACGGAAAGCTTCACCTCAGAGAGTATGGTCACACCCCCGCCGGGGAAGGGCCTGCCCACACACGTTGAAGCAAGAACCCGTGATGTAAACCCGGACCAATCCCTAAAGTTTTACATGCCAGATCCTTTCAGCGTATTCCCTCACTGCCCTGTCGCTGGAGAACTTCCCCATGCGGGCGGTATTCAAAATGGACTTTCTGACCCACTCCTCCTGATGGCGATACAGGCGGTCCACTGCCTCCTGGGCTTTGATGTAGGACCCAAAATCGGCCATGAGGAAATACCTGTCGCCGGAGTTCAGAAGGGCATCGACGATCGGCTGAAAGAGATCCGGTCTCTCCGGCGAGAAAAAACCGGAGGCGATCATATCGACGGCCCCGCGAAGCTCCTCATCGGCATGGTAGTAATCCCGGGGATTGTATCCCGAACTTTTCAGTTGATCCACCTCGTCGCTCTTCAGACCGAAGATGAAGATATTCTCGCGGCCCACCTCCTCCATGATCTCGATATTGGCCCCGTCCAGAGTACCTATCGTAAGGGCCCCGTTGAGGGCAAACTTCATGTTCCCGGTCCCCGACGCCTCCATCCCCGCCGTGGATATCTGCTCGGAGAGATCCGCCGCCGAGACCACCCTCTCCGCCTGGGAGACACAGTAATTAGGCAGGAACACCAGGGCGAGTTTTCCCCGAATATCCGGATCGCCGTTGACCACCGCCGCCACCGCGTTGACCAGCTTGATGATCAGCTTGGCCATGTAATAGGCCGGCGCCGCCTTGCCGCCGATGATGACGGAACGGGGAACCGTATCCAGGGAAGGGTTCTTCTTCAGTCGGCGGTAGAGCGCAATGACATGCAGCACGTTGAGCAGCTGCCGCTTGTACTCGTGTATACGCTTGATCTGTATATCGAAGAGGGTATCGACATTCAGCTCCACGCCGGTCCTCCTGTAAATATAGTCCCGGAGAGCCGCCTTGTTCTTCTGCTTCACCCTTCTCCAGGCGGAACGGAATTGGGCGTCCTCCGCCAGGGGAACCAGAGCCTTCAGGGCATTGAGATCCGTGATCCAGTTCCGCCCTATCTTCGATGAGATGAGTTCCGAGAGGCCCGTGTTGGCCTGCAGGAGCCAGCGCCGCTGGGTGATGCCGTTGGTCACGTTGACGAATTTCCCCGGATAAAACTCATCAAAGTCCCGGAAGATCTGCTGTTTCAGAATGCGGCTGTGTAGCTCGGCAACCCCGTTGACGGTATGGCTTCCCACAACGGCCAGGTTGGCCATGCGGACACGCTTCTCGGCTCCCTCCTGTATGATGGACATGCGGGAGAGTCTCCCGGTATCGCCGGGATAGCGCGCCGCCACCTCCTCCAGGAAGCGGCGGTTGATTTCGTAGATGATTTCCAGATGACGGGGCAGCAGGCGTCCCAGGAGACTCACCGGCCAGGTCTCCAGGGCCTCGGGTAAAACGGTGTGATTGGTATAGGCGAAGGTCTTTACGCAGACCGCCCAGGCATCCTCCCACTCCATACCCTCCTCGTCCAGGAGAAGACGCATCAGCTCAGGGATGCTTATGGCGGGATGCGTATCGTTCAACTGCACCGCCACCAGGTCCGGCAGGGACGTCGGTGGGGTGTTTTTCTTTTTCAGCCGGCGCAGTATGTCCTGGAAGGTGGCGGCCACGAAGAAGTACTGCTGCTTCAGCCTGAGTTCCCTGCCCTGCTCCACATCATCGCTGGGATAGAGCACCTTGGAGATGTTCTCCGTCAGGACCTTGTCCTCCATCGCCTTGATGTAATCGCCATGGTTGAAGAAATCCAGGTTGAAATCCCTGCTGGACATCGCCGCCCAGAGGCGCATGTTGTTGACGGTGTTATTGGCGTACCCGGGAATCAGGATATCGCAGGCCATGGCATTGACGCTCACGGTATCGACCCAGCGGTAACGCAAACGGCCCGATCCGTCGGTGTAGGATTCGGAACGTCCGTAGAGCCGGACCGTATAGAGGAAATTCCTCCGGGTTATCTCCCAGGGATTGCCGTTGCGCATCCAGTTGTCGCACTCCTCCACCTGATAGCCGTTCACGATGTTCTGATGGAAAATGCCGTAGTCGTATCGTATGCCGTAGCCGTAACCGGGGATTCCCAGGCAGGCCAGGGAATCCATATAGCAGGAGGCGAGGCGCCCGAGCCCCCCGTTTCCCAGCCCGGGATCGGCCTCCTGCTCCTCCAACTCCTCCAGGTGAAATTCGGTCTTCTCAAGCGCCCGGCGACACTCCTCCTCCATGTCCAGGCTGAGGATATAGCTCTTCATGAAGGGACCGGGCAGAAATTCCATGGAAAGATAATAGACCCGCTTAACTCCGGTGTCATAATAGGATCGCTGGGCGTTGAGCCACTTCGCCAGCAATCTGTCACGGACACAATAGGCCAGGCCGCTGTAATAGGTATCCTTTCGCGGGGGACGATAATCATTGCCGAGAAGAAGAATAATATGCCTCTTGATGCTCTCCTCCAGAGACACCCCCTCTGGGCCAGATGATGCAAGATCCACGGAATCCCGACTCTTTTTTTCCGGCATAACGCACCTCCCCACTGTGTAATGACCCCCGTTCGGCAGGGAACGGAGAACGTCATCAGGTATCGGAATGAATTCATTTGAAATATACACCCGCCGGAAGAGGAATGCAATCAAATTAAAAAATCTGCCGCCTGAATCCCTAATCCCAAATCAAATCAACGATCATCTCGGGAATGGGGGGACGATAAATCTGATTGACAAACCGTCCCCCCTGTGAATAATGTACCGACTGGTCAGTATATTATTGGAGGCACGTGGTGATGCGATCAAAGGGTGAGCAGACAAAAGCCAGGGTCCTGGAGACGGCGATCGCTATTGTAAACAGAAACGGCATCAGGGGCACGAGCGTCAAGGACATCATCGATGCCACGGGGGTCAAGAAGGGCAATCTCTATTTTCACTTCTCATCCAAGGAGGAGTTGACCCTGGAGATACTGAGAATGGCCAGGACCGAATACGAGATCTATATTCAGAGCAGGATCAAAAGCACTGCCCCCCTCGAGAAGCTGATGGACATTCTCAGCGCCGTGGCCCAGTGGCACAGGAAACGAAGGTTTGTGGGCGGATGCATCTTCGGGAACACCGCGCTTGAGACGAGCGATGAGAACCGGGAACTGAGCAGCTTCATACGGGACACCTTCGATGGATGGAGGCGTTTATTCTCCGGGCTTCTCGAGGAAGCCCGCCGGGATGGGCTCTTGAATCCCCGCCACGACCCTGATTCCCTGGCTCTGCACATCCTGACCTCCCTGGAAGGAAGCATCATGATGTGCCGCCTGACAAAAAAGGAGGAGGCCCTTAAAAACTGCATCAGGGCAATCCGCCAGATGCTGGAGATGGATTGACATTATCCGACGGGACACGGTGCACAGGAACCGTGGCCTGCCGGTCATCATAGACTGATTCTTTTCAGGGGGATACAACATGATAACGAAGGAGATGATCATTGAGAAAGCAAGGCTCTGCGGGTTCGATGATATCGGTTTTACCACAGCTGATCCTTTCGAGGAACACCGGGAACTCCTGATGTCCCGAAGGGAGGAATACGGCTGGGCGGAGCGTGTGGGACTGGACCTCGCCAACGGAACGGATCCAGGCAAAATTCTTCCCGGCGCCCGCTCCATCATTGTACTCATTGACGTCTATTTCCGCCGCTCCTTTCCCGTATCCCTTCAGGGACATTTCGGACGCTGTTATCTGGACGACGACCGGGTAACCAGGGACGGACTCTCCCTGAGGGTCAAGGAATTCCGCGCCTTCCTCCGGGATCACGGCATAGCTTCGCAAGTCCCCTTCCACATGCCTCATCGGGTGGCTGCCGCTCGAGCGGGCCTGGGTACCTTCGGCAAGAACTGTCTCTTCTACTCCAGCAGGTCTGCCCGCCGGAGCTCCTGGATCACGCCCCTCCCCATAGTTATCGACCGGGTATTCGAACCCGACACCCCCACCCTCGGGATGGGCTGCCCGGTCTGGTGTCGTAACGCCTGCATCTCCGCCTGCCCTACACGGGCGCTGAAGGGCAACGGCACCATTGATCCCCGGCGCTGCATCTCCTATCTCACCTATTTCGGGGAGGACATCACCCCTGTCGAGCTGCGCGAGGCCATGGGGCTTTACGTGTACGGATGCGACCGATGCCAGAACGTCTGCCCCCGCAACCAGCCCTGGCTGGCCCAGGAACTGCCCCCGAATGAAAAGGTTTTGGCCATGGAAGGTGATTTCGCGCTTCCCAGACTTCTCCATATGGACAGGGACTATTTTGAAAAGCGCATATGGCCTCACATGTTTTACATGACTTACAGCGATGTGTGGCGCTGGAAGATGAACGCGGCCAGAGCCATGGGCAACACCCTGGACGAGCGGTACATCAGCGACCTGAAACGCGCCTTTGAGGAAAACACGGACAACCGCGTCCGAAGAATGGCAGCCTGGGCGCTGGGCGCGCTCGGCGGAGAGGAAGCGCGTCATGCCCTGGAGGATTTTGCGGGCAACGCCGATTCCCCCGTCCGGGAGGAGGTTCTTTCGGCCCTCGAGGCATGCCGACGGGCTTGAGGGGAAGCGCCTGGTGAAAGCGGGGTGCCCCCCCGGTAATCAGATCTTCAGTTCACGAAGGCGGACGGTAATCTTCTGACAGGCGCTGTGCAGCGACTCCCGCACGATCGCCAGGGCTTTCGACATCCGCACCTTCTCGTCGGGAGCCAGAAGATCCAGCCTGTGGAAGGTGTCCCCAAAGGCCTGTTCCAATCCCTC
>CALCJG010000325.1 GCA_937967705.1 uncultured Spirochaetia bacterium | reverse complement strand
CTACTCTCGACTCGATTCTGGTCATGCACAACAACCATAATGACTATGCCCTGATTATGCATACGGAGTTCTATTACAGGGATGACCGGGTCATCGGCAACCTGTTGATCCTTCCGGAAACGGACTCTTTAAACAGAATAGTCGAAAGATTAAGGGATTGATGCCTGAGAAAATTAAAGTTCTGGTGGTGGATGATTCTGCCCTTGTCAGAAAAATCATCATCGACATTCTGGAGGGTGATCCGCGGATTGAGGTGGTAGGTACGGCCAATAACGGTAAGACCGCCATTTTCAAGAACACGGTTCTCAATCCTGACGTTATCACCATGGATATCGAGATGCCCATCATGAATGGCCTCGATGCTTTGAAAGAGATTATTCGTACCAATCCAAAGCCCGTTATTATGATGAGCGTCCTGACACAGGATGGCGCTGAGCCGACGTTCAAGGCACTGGAATACGGGGCTGTGGATTTCATACCAAAACCTTCATCCATCCTTTCCCTGACTGTCGAGGAGATCGGTAATCTGTTAATCAACAAGGTGATATCTGTACATAATTACAAATTGAAGATCAAGGGGGGGGATGAGGTTGTCAGGGGGAGTGAGGAGCCTGCTCTTCCAGGCAAGAAGGATGATATACCTAAGAAGAAGGTAGTAATATCACCAGAAAAAAGTAATAAAATTGTATGCGTAGGTACTTCCACCGGTGGGCCATCGGCCCTGCTGAACGTATTTAAAGCGATGCCCGTGAATTTTTCTTCCTCCATGCTGGTCGTACAGCATATGCCTGAGGGATTCACTAGGGCTTTCGCAGAGCGTCTGAATAACAGTTCCGCTCTCACCGTGAAGGAAGCGGAAGATGGGGATGAAGTGCTGCCGGGATGCGGGTATATCGCTCCTGGTCATTCGCATATGTATTTGGAAACCGTCGCAGGGAAAAAGACGATCAGAATCCTAAAAGGGGAAAAGGTGTCAGGACATCAACCTTCCATCGATGTTCTCTTCAACTCGGTTGCTGAAAACTCAGGAAAGAACACAGTAGCAGTCATTATGACAGGGATGGGCAAAGACGGAGCCTCGGGCATATATAACATCAAGCAGAAGGGAGGTTATACAATCGCCCAGAATGAGGATACATCGGTTGTTTATGGTATGAATCGAGTGGCTGTTGAAATGGGAGCCATTGATACTATTGTTCCCCTGAATGATATTCCTGAAAAAATACTTGAACATTTGTAGATAGATAATACTTATATTAAATATTTCTGGTATTATTATACGATTATGTTATATTAGATTATGGCCGATCTTATCTCTATATAGGTACATACAGTCTTAATTTTAAGGTCTTGGTTTTTGGTAAAAAAATAGTTGATTAGGAATATAAGATTGATGTACAATATAAAAAAGTTTACATTTTTGAAATGACTGTATTAGATGGTTAAGTACTTATATGATCAAAGGAAAGTTGCTATAATCGTGACATAAAGGTGCCTCAGACCGGTTTATGGAATGAGATCGTACGGATATTAGTAACGAGCATAATATTTATAATGGGGTAAGGAAATGGCGAGAATTTTAATAGTTGATGATGCGAAATTCATGCGAACTCTTGTCAAAGATGCTCTGGTACCCAAAGGTCATAAGGTCGTTGGGGAAGCGGAAAACGGCAACGAAGCAGTGGAATTATATAAAAAACTCAAACCCGATCTTGTCACAATGGATATTACCATGCGTGAAAAGGATGGTATAGAGGCCGCAGAAGAGATCTTGAATTTTGACAAGGCAGCGCGCATCATTATGGTAACAGCCCTGGGTCAGGAAAACCTCCTTACAAAAGCCATTAAAATCGGAGTTAAGGACTTTGTCGTTAAGCCATTCCCTCCCGAAAGACTTCAGAAAGCTGCGGAAAAAGCGCTTGCGTAATTAGTCCCCTTGACCATCATGCGTCGAATATCTAACGGAGAGTAGGCTCTCCGTTTTATGTTATTACTGAAACTCGGTGTAATCGTAACAATTCCCCAGAGAGCAGATCCTTATGGATGAAACCAGGACATCGGAAGATCAAAACCAGGGGACATCAGGTTATATCATCTCAACGGAGAAGTTCGAAGGTCCCTTGGAGCTTCTATGGAGTCTGATAAAAAAGGCCAAGATCGATATTACCGAGATATCCATATCTTTGATTACTGAACAGTATCTTGAGTATCTAAAACTCATGGAGGAAAAGAATATCGGGATCGCCACCGAGTTCATTGTTATGGCTTCCGAGCTGATCTATTATAAGTCCAGGGCGCTTCTTCCCGGGAGTGAGATGGAGGACGAATATTTCGTTCCACCGCTTCCTCCGGATCTCATCCAAAAACTTCTGGAATATAAAAAGTATCAGAACGCCTCCGCGGCTCTTCGTGATAAATTTGAGACTCAGTCGGATTCCTTTATACGAAAGAATGTCTATGAGGATTTCTGTGACGATTTGTATATAGAGGTGTCCCTTTTTGACCTGCTGAATGCTTTCGCGGAGGTGATGGATGCCCAGGAGGTTATCGAGCAGGAGGAGATTCTCTTCGACGAAATTCTGGTCAGTGACAGGATCAGACATATCACCGACCTGCTAGTAAAAAGGGACCAGGTTTTGTTCACCGAGTTATTTGCTGAAAAACCGAAAAGACCGGAAGTCATCGCCACTTTTCTCGCAATACTGGAGATGTCTAAAATAGGAAGGATCAGGCTGATGCAGCATCGCATTTACGGAGAAATCAGGCTGTTTAGAAATTTCGATCCTGCCACGATCGTTATTGAGTGAATATCAACGGTTTCACCTGAGTACGATCACCAATATAATGATTGAAAAATTAATGCCCAGGGGATTAATGGTGTTTTTTTAGATTATTACCAATCGGATCAGGCATATATACTGACAATTGTTACTACATCATGGCTAACGAAGACAATAAAGAGCCCGTGAAGACGGAAGAAACACCTATTAATCTTGGTGAGGCGGATTCCAGTGAGGGGCAGGAGAAACATGCGAAGGATGAGCTGGATCTCCATGGTCTTTTCGAGGCGATACTCTTTATATCCAATGAACCTCTGCCTATTGCTTTTTTCGTGAAAAACTTCGGGGTTGATCCCACACATGCCAAGATAATCATGCACTCTCTGATTGATGAATATGAGGAAAGAGATGGTGGAATAAAGATAATTGAGATCAGCAAGGGGTATCAGTTTGTTACTCACAAGCGCTATGCAGAGCCTATTCGGAGGGTGATGGGGATGACCAGGAAGGAAACCCTGTCGAAAGGAATGCTGGAAACTCTCTCCATTATCGCCTACAAGCAGCCCATCGTTATTGCGGAAATTGACGAATTGAGGGGTGTTTCCTCCCGAATGATGGTGGCCAACCTCATGAAAAAAAACCTTATCAAGCCCATGGGGCGGAAGGATCTTCCTGGGCGCCCCCTGGCTTATGGGACGACGGATGATTTTCTGAAGTACTTCGGGCTCAATAAGATTTCGGATTTGCCAAAACTCTCGGAGATAAAAGAGTTTTCTTTAACGAGTGAGGAATAAATGAACAGAGAACAAGAGATTGATACGCTTGACAGGAAGATCATTGATCTCATTACGGAAAGAGCGAAGCTGTATATCGAGGAATTAAAGGGAAGAAAAGAGGAATCGACGTCTGTGTATTCCCCTCTGGACAGAATAAAGGTATTTGAGCTTATAGAGGCTTTCAACTCCGGCCCTATAACCAACGATATCTATAAGAAAATATTCAATGAGCTGATCTCCAATTCCCTTGCCGTCGTTCAACCGGTTTCTGTAGCATTTCTCGGTCCCATCGGAACTTTCACCCAAATCGCATTACTGGAAATTTTCGGGGAATCCGTTGAAACCTTTCCTCAAAAGACAATATCCGACGTATTCCATGAAGTGGAGATGGGAAGGGTTTCACTCGGGGTCGTTCCGGTGGAGAACAGTACGGAAGGGGCTGTTACCTATACCCTCGATGAACTGCTCGATACAGATCTCGGCATCGTCTCTGAAAAATTTCTAAGGATTTCCTATAGTCTTCTTTCGCTCTGCAGTGATATAAAGGATGTTAGAAAGCTCTATACTCATCCGCAGCCGCTGGCGCAGTGCAAAACTTGGCTGAGGAGAAACCTCCCTGATGTGGAAGTACATCAGGTCAATTCCACCGCCCTGGCGGCGGAAACTGCTTCCTGGGATAAATACTCCGCAGCCCTTGCTTCGGATATTTCTGGAAAAATCTATAACCTGAATGTTCTAGCAACGCATATTGAAGATTCGAAACAGAACTATACCAGGTTCCTTGTAATTGGCAAGAAGGATAACGCTCCCACGGGGAATGACAAGACATCGATTGTATGTGCCGTTAAGGATAAGCCGGGGGCCTTGTATAACCTCATAAAGCCCTTTTTTGAATCTGGAATAAATATGACCAAGATTGAATCGAGGCCAGATAAGAAAAAGATGTGGGAATACAATTTTTTCATTGACTTCAAGGGTCACAGGGATGATTCGGAGGTGAAAGTTGTTCTTGATAAAATCAAGGGCGAAACGCTCTTTCTTAAAATCCTCGGCTCATATCCAGTTGGAAATTGAAAAATAATAATTCCGAGATCCTAAATCCGAAATTGAGAAATCGATAGTACAGGAGAATCTCCATGCTTATTGTTTTAAAACCCAATGTCACTCAGGATGAGATCGATCATATTGTCGATAAGATTAAATCGGTTTCTCTCCAGCCCCATGTATCGACTGGGGTCGAGCGGACCATCATTACTGTAATCGGTGATGAAGCGGTAATCAGAGAATTACCTCTTCAGGCCATCGCGGGAGTGGAATCCGTTAAGCCGATATTAAAACCTTTCAAACTGGTAAGCCGGGATGCGCATTCGGAAAGGACTGTAATAAAGGTCGGCAATGTGGAAATCGGAGGGAATAAAATTGTCGTCATCGCCGGTCCCTGTTCCGTCGAAGGGGAGAAGGAGGTGATTGAACATGCCATCATGGTCAAGGAGGCCGGTGCCGTTCTCTTCCGCGCCGGGGCTTATAAGCCCCGTACATCGCCTTATTCCTTCCAGGGATTCGGTGAGGCCGGCCTGAAGTTTCTGGCCAGGGCAAGGGAGGCCACAGGTCTGCCAATCATTACGGAGGTCATCGATCCAAGGGATGTAACCCTTGTTGCTGAGTATGTGGATATACTCCAGATAGGCACTCGAAATATGCAGAATTTCAATCTCCTCAAGGAAGTGGGGAAAATTGATAAACCTGTTATGCTTAAAAGGGGGATGAGTTCGACGATCAATGAATTCCTCATGTCTGCGGAGTACATTCTTGCACAGGGAAATAAAAAGGTTATACTCTGCCCCCGAGGGATCAGGACTTTCGAGGATACGACCCGGAATACACTGGATGTGGGGATTGTCCCCATCATCAAGGACTGGAGCCATCTGCCGGTTATCGGTGATCCGAGCCATGCCATGGGCATAAAAGACTATGTATCCCCTGCGGCTCTTGCCTTCGTTGCAGCGGGTGCGGATGGTGTCATGGTGGAGGCGCATCCTAATCCCGAAGACGCTTTATCTGATGGTCAGCAGACAATCGATGCGAAGCAGTTGCAGGAGCTCATCAGGCGTCTGGGTAAAATTGCTTCAGCCCTGGATCGAGATATTTATTGATGTTTAAGCGGATCTCCATCTACGGTCTGGGGCTGCTGGGAGGATCCCTCTGTCTAAAGCTTCGGACCATCTCACCGGGTACACGAATTATCGCCTATGGAAGAAATTATGCTCGGATGAAACCCGCCCTCGAAAAGGAGATGGTGGATGAGATTGGAATCATCGATGAATCCTCACCGGAGGGAGCGGACCTGATCGTAGTATCCGTTCCGGTACTTGCTTCCGTTCCCATAATAAACAAGATACTGGCTGATCCTCGTCTTTCACCGCAAACCCTCGTGATTGATGTCGGGAGTGTTAAGGGGAGAATTGTCCAGGAGGCGGTAAGAACACCTGGAGCAGCTCAGTTCGTGGGCTGCCATCCTATGGCCGGTTCAGAGAAATCAGGTTATGAATATGGAAGTGAAAGTCTTTATGATAATTCTACGGTAATAATCACGCCTCATCCCGGTAATAAAAGGGAAGATGTCGGTATTATATCGAACTTCTGGAAGCAAATCGGGGCTAGAACCGTAGAGGTCAACCCCGGGTTTCATGATGAAATTCTGGCAAAAACCAGCCATCTGCCTCATATGGCAGCCTGTGTTCTCGTGGATATGGTTAGAAGATTAAGCGAGACCATGACGGCATCCATGAGTATCGATTTTTTTATCGGCAACGGCTTTAGGGACGTTACCAGAATAGCCGCCGGTTCTGTCGACATGTGGATGGAGATTGCCGAGATGAACAGGGATATGCTCTGTGCCGTTTTCGATAAGTTGGCTGATTCAATGAGCGATCTAAAACATATGATAAGTTCCTTGCCGGATGACAAGGAACAGCTCAGAGACTATTTGAGAATGATCGGTGATTATCGGAGAAAACTTTAATGTGTGCGACAGTGTCCCATCTTGTGGTAGCAGTTGACGGTCCTGCGGGTTCTGGCAAGAGCAGTGTATCCAAGGCTGTTGCCGAAAAAACCGGAATCAAATATATAGATTCCGGAGCCCTTTACCGTGCTATCACCTGGTACATCCTAAAAAGTCACGGCGAAGTAAAAAGGGGTATCTCATATATCGAAGATCTGTCCAGTGTCAGGATCAGGCAGGATTTCCTGAAAGGGGGCAGATCTCTAACCTATGTCGATGACATGGATGTGTCCATGAGCATCCGTGACGAGATCATTGCCAGAAATATCGGTATTATTTCAGACGATCCGGCTATAAGGGGATATGTCAATTCCCTGTTGAGGGATTGGGGGCGCAATGAGTCCATTATAATGGATGGACGTGATATCGGTACTGTCGTATTCCCCACAGCCGATCTGAAAATCTATCTTGATGCTTCGGTGGAGATTCGGGCCCTTCGCAGGCAGGGGGAATATCGGGAAATGGGAAAAACTGTTGACTTAAATGCAATCCAGAATCAGATTATCCTACGAGACAGAGAGGATCAGTCACGCCCCGTCGGATGTCTGAAAAGAGCGGATGACGCCGTCTATGTTGATACCACTCATTTGACCAGGGATGAAGTCATTGAACTGATTTCGAATTTGGTCAGAAACAAACAGGGTTCAATTGCTTGAGACTCCGGCAGCATGCCAGGGATGTAATATCTTATACGCAGGTTATTTCTATGATGAATTACACAGACAGAGAAGATGATATCAACATGGAACAGGTCGTCAATTCGACCCTTGATGTCGTCCAGCCCAATAAAATCATTCAAGGTGAGATAGTAACGGTTGATAAGGATTTTGCCTATGTTAATGTCGGTACGAAATCCGAAGGCCGAGTCAGCAAAGACGAATTCGAAAAAGCTCCTGCCGTCGGTACCGTGATTGATGTGATGCTTGTCAGCAGGCGGATGGTTGACGGGATGTTTGTGTTTTCCCACAAGGCAGCGGAAAGGGAGAAGAAATGGCAGAAGTTTATGGAATGGTATCGGGGCGGGAATGTCTGTGTAAGCGGTAGAATAAAGAGTTCGGGCAAGAACGGCATGATGATCGATTGCGACGGTATCAGTGCTTTCCTGCCCTTTTCACTGGCGGCAGACATTAGGTTTAAAAAAGCCCAGGATTCGAAAAACCTTTACTGGTTTAAAATTAAAAGTGTTGATGAGAAGAAGGGTAATATCGTCTTATCCCGGAAGGAATATCTCGATGAGGAAGTCGTTAAAATATGGTCCAGTTTTCTGGAAAAATACAAGATTGGCAGCCGGGTAAGAGGCAAGGTTTCCCGGTTCGTTACTAACGGTGCAATTGTCGAGATAGAGGGGCTGGAAGCTTTTCTCAGCAGAGAAGACATGTCCTGGAAAAAGGTATTTAAGAAGAAAAAAGTTTTTTCCCAGGAAGGGGAAGGGGAATTCGTAATTCTCAGCATCGATCCAGATTCAAAGAAAATAAGTGTCGGACTTAAACAGCTTGTTGAAGATCCTTGGCTTACGGTAACGGAGAAGTATCACATAGGTGATGTCATAGAAGGTAAGATATCCACCATCACGAGTTTCGGACTATTTATTGAGGTGGATGAATATATTGAAGGGCTTGTCAGCTCATCGGATATCAGCTGGACCAAACGTACAGTCAATCCGCAGGATCTGTTTACTAAAGGCCAAACCATCAAGGCGAAAATTCTCAATATTGACCAGACTGAGCGTAAGATGTCCCTGGGGATTAAACAGGCTCTTGACAACCCGTGGGATACCATTGATAAGCGGTATCCGCTCGGTACTATTATGAAACGACCGATAAAAAAGATCCTCGCTTTCGGCATGTTCGTGGAGATAGAGGAGGATGTCGATGGTTTAATCCATGTATCTGATATCAGTTGGGAGGATAATTATACTATTTCCCCTTCGGATTACAGGGTAGGTGATGAGGTGGAGTTCAAGATCCTGGAATACCGCAAAGCTGATATGCGGATATCCTGCGGAATCAAGCAGCTAACTGTTTCGCCATGGGAGGTAGTAAAGGAAAAATATCCTCCCCGCAGTCGTGTTGCCGGGGTTATTTCCACTATTACAAATTTCGGTGTTTTTGTAAAACTCGAGGATAATATTGAGGGGCTTGTTCATATATCGGAATTGTCCAAAAGGAAAATTGAAAACATCGAGGAGCATTTCAAGATCGGGGATAAGGTAAATGCCATAGTAATGGGAGTGGACGTAGACAGAAAGAGGCTATCCCTTAGTATTAAGCATTACGATATGATGGTAGAAAAGGAAGAGTTGAACAAGATTTTGAAGAGCACCAGTTCTAGTACAGTTACATTTGGTGATCTTCTGAAAGACAAACTGGGAGATTAGGTTCCGCTATGATAAAAAGGGATATAGAAATACAGAGGAATATCGTTGAAAAGTCCTTGATGGTCATTAAGGACTTCATAAAAGCTCATAGAAGGCTTACACTATCCATAATCATTTCAGGGATGATTGCATTTATCGCGGTTATCATTGGTATTGTTTATTATGAAAAAAGGGAGAATGCAGAGATCATTCAATATGAACGCATATTGGACAAGTATCATGGTTCCCGGGATATCAATGAGGCGGAGAAAGCCGCTCTGCTGAAGAATGCAGTGAACGATATAAATAAGCTGATGGATTCGTCCTATTGGGGGTTTGTACATCGCAATGGATATTACACGATAGCCGGAATGTATTATTCCCAGAAGATGTACAAGGAGGCCAAGGAATATTTTCTTAAATTTGCCTACAGGCAGCCGTCATCTTTCTTTGCCCCTCTGGCGATTCAAAAGTCAGCTGTCTGCAGTGAATATCTACAGCAGTACGATGAGTCATTGAAGCTTTATCAGAGACTCGAGAGGGATTACCTTGATTCACCGCTGACAGAACAAATCTATTATGATCTGGGGAGGATGTATCAGCAGAGAAATGACATATTCAAGGCAAGAGAATACTATAATAAAATTATAACAGGATTTCCCAAATCGGTCTTTGTAAAAAAGACAAGGGACAGGATGTTCTTTCTGGGCTATAGTGATAAAAAAGAAAAATAATCTTGACATAATCCTAACACAATAATAAAGAGACACATTATAATTTTATCAAGGGAGAATTGTTGTGGCGGTACCTAAGAGAAGAAAGTCGAAGTCGAAATCCAGAATGAGAAGATCTCATGACGCAATTGGTGTTCCCAATTTAAGGCCCTGTCCGCGTTGTGGTGCTTATATCCTCCCTCACAGGGTGTGTCCGGAATGTATGCATTACAAAGGAAAGCTGATTATGGAACCTAAGATCAAGATTAAGGACAAAGAAAAATAGTCGTAAACTCTTGATTTAAAGGTAGCTGATGGAATAAATACATTATTCTGTGTGACGGTGCTTCGAATAAGGGATGTCTAAAGGACATCCTTTTTTGTATTATAGCTTGACAAAGTTAATAATTTTTTTATTAATGTTAGGAGTTTTGATCCCTGACAAGGGCTATAGATACAGTAATATATAAAAGGGATACTTTTTATGCCGCTTAAGGAGGATTAACAGATGACCGTTGATTTTGAAAAGATAAAAAAGATTATTGTTGATAGGCTGGGAGTTGATGAATCGGAAGTGACTATGGAAGCATCCTTCGTTGATGATCTGGGGGCTGATTCTCTAGATACCCTTGAGCTGGTGATGGCCCTCGAAGAGGAATTCGGGATTGAGATCCCTGATGAGGATGCGGAAAACATTGTCACAGTTGGCGATGCAATAAAATATATTCAGGCGAAGCTATCGTAAGTATGTACTTCGATATAATCGTTCTGCCAAGATAAATTAATGGATTCCGATGGCAAATTAGAAGCACAGAAAAAAAAGAATAAAAAAAAGAATAGATACCGGCAGCTCAACAGCCTTCAGATACGGATAGGTATCAAATTCAGGGATAAGAGCCTGTTGAACAGAGCTCTGACACACCGCTCCTTCATCAATGAAATCGGTTCTCCAACTTATGATAACGAGAGACTGGAATACTTGGGGGATTCCGTTTTGGCCCTTGTGGTCAACGAGTATCTTTTTAAACGGTTCGAAGATTATGTAGAAGGTGATCTGGCGAAAATAAAATCAGCCGTCGTTTCCGAGGCAACTCTCTCTCAGGTAGCTCAGGAATTGAATCTAGGCAGCTATATCATGATGGGAAGGGGAGAGGAATTGAGCGGGGGAAGAGAGCGGCCCTCCATCCTTGCCAACACGCTGGAAGCCGTTATCGGCGCGATATACCTGGACTCCGGATTAAAGGGAGCAAAGAAGTTCATCCTGGGATTGCTGAAAAAAGACATCGAACGTATCGATAATCTTTCCTACCTGCGAGATCCTAAAACCACATTACAGGAATTTGTTCAGAAAAAGTACAAGGACCGGCCCCAATATGAAGTGATTGCTGAGAGCGGTCCGGATCATCAGAAGGAATTTACGGTTAGATTGCTGATCAATGGAAACGAGGCGTCCATCGGAGAAGGAAAAAGCAAGAGAAGAGCTGAAATGGATGCAGCGATGAAAGTATTAAAAAAAATCCATGCCGGTGAATATACTATTTGAAATTTTTCGGTATGAATAATTTGAGGGTTCGCGTTTCGGCCATCCTCATTCGCGATGATCATATTCTCCTCATAGCTCACAAGAAAAAGAATCACATCTACTGGTTGCTTCCCGGCGGGGGGGTGGAGTATGGCGAGACTCTGCCGGATGCTCTGAAACGCGAATTGAAGGAAGAGCTTAATGTGGATGTGGTTGTTGATGATTTGATATTCACATGTGATTCAATTGAACCGACGGGGAAAAGGCATATCGTCCATCTCTTCTTTCGATGTGATTTCGTAAGTGATGAGATGGTTTTGGGTACTGAACGCCGTCTCCATGATTTTCGGTTTTTCAATCAGAACGAACTGGATGGAATAAGGATTTTCCCGGATATTCGGGAGGACATTAAATCGATACTCCGAAATGACGAAATAGAGGTAAGATACCGCAGAAAGCCATGGATGCCTTTATAAAAAAACTAAAAGTGGTAACCGAAAGGGATTCCTATGAAATAACCGTGGGAAAGGATATTTTGCACGCTGTGAGTTATCCTGATGATGTTGTTAACTCTGATAAAATCGGACTCTTTGCCAGCGAAAGGGTCATGGATCTGCACGGATCCTATATTGAGTCCGCTTTCCGATGTATTTCGACCGACGATATTTTTCTGATGCAGGACGGGGAGGAGTACAAAAACTACCAATATGCCGAAGACTATTTCTCCAAACTATTGAAGGGAGGATTTACCCGTCACTCCTGTTTAATCGCGGTCGGTGGGGGGGTCGTTGGTGATTTCGCAGGTTATCTTGCGGCCTCTTACATGCGGGGTTTTAAGGTTGTCCATATTCCGACAACCCTTCTTGCCATGGTGGATTCCAGCATAGGCGGGAAAGTGGCTGTAAACATTTCCGCCGGCAAGAACATCATAGGTGCTTTCCATCAGCCAAGAACCGTTATTTCAGACACGGTTTTTTTAGGCACACTCCCGGAGAAGGAACTGAGAAACGGAATAACCGAAACAGTAAAACACGCCCTGATCGGACAGGCCGAACTCCTGTCCCTTTTGCTCAAGCATGACATTACATCCATAAAAAAGGATGAGGTCATGGCCGAAACAGTCTATCTCTCTGCAGGTTTTAAAGTTTCCGTTGTGTCCCGGGATGAAAAGGAATCGGGTCTGCGTGCTATTCTTAATTTCGGGCATACTGTGGGTCACGCTATTGAATCATTTCTGGAATACCGGGGGATATCCCATGGTGAGGCAGTTGCCCTGGGATTGAAAGCAGCCATGAATATTTCCCTTAAAATGGGTTTTATCAACCGGGAGGATATGGAATTGTATACAGATCTGGTTAGAAGATATCAATTGATTTCGGGCGGTTATTCATTTCCCCCTGAGACTATCATGGAACACATGAAATATGATAAAAAGAATGTTGCGGGTACAATTAATTTCGTGCTCCTTGAAGGGATCGGGCATCCTGTTTATAATCAAAAGGTTGATCCCGTCCTGCTTTCAGAAGTAATCAAAGAACTGTAACCGAGGGTATTATACCTTGAAAGCCAACCTCAACTATACGGTTATGGACCATGAGGGCATTAAGGTGGTTAACCTTAACGGCAATATCTCCAATGCCTCGCGGGATGAGCTGGAGATGGTGATCAGCGATCTGATCCAAAAAAGCAATGTGATCCTAAACATGAGAGATGTGCAATTGATCACCTCCTCCGGGCTGGATTCCCTGGTTACGCTCTGTATTGAGGCTAGGCAGAAGAACAAGAGGATACTTGTCATGGGATTGCGAGATCATCTGCAGAAAATGATAGATGTGCTGGATCTCTATGAGTATTTCATTTTCGTAGAGAGTATCGAGGAAGGACAGATGAAACTCAGATATTACACCTGATGCCTACACTCGAAAGTATCACCCCCCGATATCCCCTGCTTTTAAAATCAAAATCTGCTTTATAACTCTCAAGTAACCTCCGAATAATATAACAGAGTATAATGAACCGGGGGCAAACTGCGATGGAACTGCAACAAGCGTTGGAAAAATCGGCAAGAAAGGTTTTTAAGATATTTTTCGGCAGCAGAATATACAAAAAGACATTACCGATGAGCGGGGACCGGGATGTTCTGGGTGTCGATATGCTGGTCGAATGCGAAGGGCCTAAGAGAATGTCTCTGTTCATGGAAAGGGATACCGTGCGTCATGTCATGGGCAGGCTGACTGATAATAACGATGCCAAGAACGATCAGATGGCCTATGATATCATAAGTGAAATGGCCAATATCATAGCGGGCACCGCACTGTCTTCCTGCCAGCATCCCGGTGGACTTTCCGTGCCGGTCAGGTCAGATCACAGACATGCCGGGGGAAGCAATCTCTCCTTCTCCTCCCGGATGGGGTGTTTCAGCATCTACCTCGCGGACCTTTGATCAATGCACAGTTTCATCATTCTTACTGTCGAGGGTAGGTGTGTTTCTCAAATGCTGCAGAGATAGAATGATGGAGTTGAATAGGCAGCCGGTAACGATGAATTTTGCGAGGTTTTCATTTTCCTGAGTCATCTGGAAGATCTGATGGACCACGTATATGCAGTTGTCCATAATCTCTTTCAGCAGATGTTCGTTGAAAACTCCAGGAGCGTCGTCGGGTTTAATGAGTTCCCTCGCTTCCCGGGAAGACATTTTAACAATCGTATCCATCAGGTTTTGATAAAAAACATCATAATCCTCGTTGTACGGGATTTCCGCCCCGTTCTTCAACTTGATCATTTCAGGGTTTGTTTATCTTTTTCTGAATTTCATCGAATTTTGTCTTAAATATGTTGCCAAGGGTTGCCACTGATTCCGAGGGGGCATTACCTGTTACGAACTGTTCATACTCCTTCCGTTCCTTTTCCTTCAGGGCGTCCCTCTCGCTGGCAATTAATTTCTTTTCGGACTGATTGAGGCTTTTAATGACGACCCTGAGCTCGGCGCCGGTCGGGTATAGGTTCTGAATGTCGCCCTTGGCGCTGATGAGTTCGTCTTTGGGTATAAATCCCTGCATGCCGTTTTCGAGGCGCACCGTCAACCCGGGAAAGCGGGAAGATTCGACCGTGGCACCTAAGATTTTACCTTTCAAATCGGCCTGGGAAAGCTTCCAGGGGTCAGGCTCATCGGTGATGAGCTCAAGCGATATTCTCCTCTCCTCCTTGCGAATCTCCAGAATGCGTACACTGACGATATCCCCTTTAGAGACAACATCTTCTGGACGATTGACCCTCTTGACCAGACTCATGCGGGAGACGGGAATAAATCCTTCGATACCCGGTTCCATCTCTACGAAGGCTCCACTTTTAATAATATTAGTCACCCTGCCATCCAACTCCAGACCTGATTTGTACGAACCGATATGGGACCAGGGTTCGGGTTGCATCTGTTTGAGACTGAGAATGATTCTCTTGTTTTCCTTCTCCTCCATGGAAAGAACCTTTGCGGTAATGGCATCTCCCGGTTTGAACTCTTCCATGTCGGCATTACGGCTCCAGGAAATCTCGGAACGAGGTATCAATGCCTCCATTCCGTCGAGATCGACAAGAATCCCAAAATTCTGTAAAGATGCGATTTGACCAGAAATGACATCACCTTCCTTGACACTGCTGAAGATGGCTTTTTCCCGCATCTCCTTCTTCTCTTCGAGGAGAGCTCTTCTCGATAGTATGATATTTTTCCCTTTCTCAGTAAACTGGGTTATCTTGAAGGTAAAGGATTTTTGCAGATAATCCTCGGTCTTGCCGGCTCCCCGGAGGTCTATCTGGGATATGGGGCAAAAACAGTGGATTCCGGAAACCGAGACCTGATATCCCCCCTTGACTGTTCCTATGACTGTACCCTGAACCGGGATTGTATATCGATAGGCCTTCTCGAGAAGCTCCGGGGATGCATGACCAATACCGATGGTTGTGGTCAGAAGGATTTCACCCGACTGACGCTTTACTATATAAGCTTTAACGCTATCCCCCACCTGGATGTTAACCGTTCCCTCGTCATCGGTAAACTCCTTGATGTCTATTATCGCTTCACTCTTTCCGGTAATGTCTACAAAGGCATATTCCTTTGAGACATAGACGATTTTTCCCTGGACCTCATCACCAATGGTGAAATCATCCTTGCGGGAAAGAGAGTCTTCCAGCAGTTTTTCGAAGTCTTCCTGTTCGTTCTGAGGTATGTCATTGTTTTGGCTCATGGGTATTTTTCCTGTTGCCTATAGAGTTGTCATCCTTACAAGATTTTAGATGGTTGATGGCATGTAAGGCTGAACGGAAACACTGTTTATCAAAGCACCCTAGATATTCAATAAAAAAACGGATAATTTCACCAGTAATCCCTTAGTCTTGCTGCTTACAGGATATAGGGGTCACGATTGAAAAAAGGTTTTTCCGGGATAAAAAGGATTGACATAATTGATTGTTCATGAGATACTTGTTTAATAGTTCTTGATGAAATTTTTATATTTATTCCCATTCACAATAAAAATGAGGTGAACCATGAAAAGAATTGCGCTTGTTGTACTATGCCTGTTTGTAGCGGTATCTCTTCTGAGTGCTGCCGATAAAAAGAAAGAAGAACCCAAAGAGAAATCGACTAAAGAATATATCGCTGATCTTTCCAGCAATGACGAAGCGAAGATCATTGAAGCGGCGGATTACCTGGGGCGCAAGGAAAAGGAAGAGAGCGCCATTCCACAGTTGAAAAACCTGCTGAAGAATGACAAAAGAGATAAAGTAAGGGTTTATGCGGCCATGGCATTAGGCTATATTGGGAATAAATCGGCCCTGGATGTATTAAAAGACAGGTTGATCAATGACCAGAGTGCCGATGTCAGGTATACCGCTCTCCTGTCCATTTCCAGAATTGGTCTGGACAAGAAAGAGGATAAGGAAGTTCTCGATAAAGCTAAGGCTTCTGAATCCGATCCTTTTATTCTGGATTTTGTTAAGAAACTGGAAGAAAAGTATAAAGAAAAATAATTCCCATCTCGCTGTAAGATAATTACCATACACAAGAGATAAAATGAAGGGCATGTATCCGAAATAGGTACATGCCTTTATTATTTAATTACGGGATGATTCGATGAATATTAACCCTGATGCAGTAAAATATCTTGTTTTTGATATTGAGTCCGTACCCGATCCCCGCTTAATAAAGAAGGTCCGGTATCCGGGGCAGGAGATGGATGACAAGGAAGCTGTGGCAAAATACCAGGAGGAAATACTGGAGAGTTCAGGCGGAACTAGTTTTTTCATCCCTGTTACTTTCCAGTACCCCATCTCTCTTTGTGTAGCAAAGGTTTTCGAGGATTTTACGCTTGGTGAGATTGTCCTGCTGGATGATCCGGATTTCCGGCCTGAAGAAATGACCCGGCTTTTCTGGATGGGGGTTGAGAAGATTTACAAGAACGCCTCGCTGGTAACCTTCAACGGAAGGGGATTTGACATCCCCCTCATGGAACTGATGGCCTTTCGATATGGAATCAGTGCCCAGCGGCATTTCAAGGACAAATTTGCTTCACGCTTCCGCTATGGTACCAAACATATCGATCTTCATGACTGGCTTTCGAATTACAATGCAATCCGGATGAACGGAGGATTAAATCTCCTGGCAAAGGTTTTGGGTAAACCCGGAAAGATGGAAACCAAAGGGGATGAAGTCTATGATATGTTCGTTAAGGGGCAGTTGAGGGAAATCAACGACTACTGCATCCATGATGTCCTGGATACCTATTTTGTATTCCTGAGGAGCCGTGTCCTGCTTGGCGAGCTTACGATTCAAAGGGAACAAGATATCGTCAAAGAAACCAAGAATTACTTGACTACCAAGTCATCGACCATTAGCGCCTTCAGAGAATATCTGGAAAACTGGGGAGACTGGATACCCTGGCCTTAAACGGAGTCGGGTATCCGGCTCGACCGGTTCTCAGAGTTCGAAAACCGCTCCTTTATCCGCGGAGGATACCAGCTTGGCATAGCGGTTCATGTATCCCCGGGTAATGTTGGGCTTGGGGGCTTTCCAGGCTTTCAGCCGTCTCTGTATCTCCTCATTAGTGAGTTTGACGCTGATTTTATATGCCGGAATATCTATCTCGATGATATCACCCTCCTGGATGACGGCGATCGGCCCTCCTGCAGCAGCTTCCGGAGAGATGTGTCCAATGGAAGCGCCCCTGGTTGCCCCGGAAAACCTGCCATCGGTTATGAGCGCCACATCCTTATCGAGCCCCATACCGGCTATCACGGAGGTAGGTG
>CALCJG010000324.1 GCA_937967705.1 uncultured Spirochaetia bacterium | reverse complement strand
TCTTTGCATAACGGTCGCTCTGGGGATAATCCATGTTTTTCAGGTTGAGATAACCATGCAGGGGGGTGCTTATGGGCCTTCGTATATCCACCCCGGCCTTTTTCCAGAACTTTTCCACCTTGTCTACGGGAGCGTCGAAAAGGACGGGAAAAGACTGGTAGGTAAAGGTCTCGCTGTAGGCATAGGGGGTCCTGTGCGGCGTCATTTTAAGCGCTTCATAATAAGTACGGGCTATGTCACGTCTTCGCCTGATAAAATCCGTCAGTTTCATGATCTGTGATATCCCCATGGCTCCCTGAAAATCCGTCATGCCGTAATCGAAACTCACAACGTTATCCCTTTCGTTGCTACCTCGCAATTCCCTCATGGATGAATAGAAACGGGAATTATTTGTCAGGGCGATGGCTCCGTTTCCTGTTGTAATCATCATCGCAGGGGAAAAGGAAGCGAGGGTGATGGTGCCGATCTGTCCAGCCGGCGCTTCGTTTATTTCGGAACCTATCACATGGGAGATGTCCTCGATAACGGGGATCTTGTATTCCCTCAATTCCTCGACGTTCATATGAAAGCCGAAAGTATGACCTATCACAATCGCTTTGGTTCTCTCGGTTACCTTTTCCCTGATTTGTTCCAGGGTGGGAGCAAGTGTGCCTTCTTCTACATCGACCAGAATCGGTGTTCCCCCGGCCAGTCTCAGGGCACTGAGAGGGGCCAGGTCGAAGTAGGAGGGCATGACGACCTCGTCGGAGGGAGAGCCGATTCCCAGGGAAAGAAAGGCGAGATGATATGCTGATGTGAGCGAATTTGCTGTCAGAGCGTATTTTACCCCCGTCAGCTCGGAAACCCTGGATTCTAATATCTTGATAATATCCCCTTTTATGAGCTCTTCCTGCATGAGGCAGTCCAGTACTCCTTCCAGTTCTTTACGGGTGATGGTAGGTTTGCTTGAAAGAATGCTCATTCTCGATGCGCCTCATAATAATAGTTCTTCTCCCTTTTATGAGAAGGGCTTTGTCAACATCCTTAGGGGCCCCTGCCGGGGGCTGATGCCTGTGAAATTGCCGAGTTTCCTATCTTAATTGGAAAAATAAGCACTTCAGGGTGTGCCGACAAACAGAATGCTTATATTGCAGCTGCTCGAAAAAGGTCAAGAGGTTTTTAAATTTTAGATTTAAGACAATAAGAATTATGTCCGATAGTCTAACAAGAGAGCTATAAGTCGGAGGAATTTCAGATGAAATATATTATACGAGGAATGCTGATCGGTTTCAGTGTGTTTATGATGTTTGCGCTGATTACTGCATGTGCACCCAATAAGGGGATGACCAGAGACAGATACGGTGACAAAAGAGGGTATGACCGGGACAAATCTGACAGGGATGACGAGGACTTTCGGTATAGTGAAAAGGATGGAGAATCCAGCGAAGATTATGAATATGGGAAAGGCGAAGGCGATGAAGATTCCGGCAGGGATAAAAAAGCTTATAAAAAGGTAAAGAGCCGCCCACAGAAAGAACGTCGCTACAAAAGCTCTGCAGATGAGGATAAGTTCTTTGATGAGGATAAGGGGGGAGATTCTGAGGATTCCGACAGCCCCTCCAAGGAGCGTTTCGATCAGACCGGCCTTGCCTCCTGGTATGGGAGAGAGTTCCACGGTCGTCTGACCGCTTCCGGTGAGCGCTTCAATATGAATGAATATACCGCTGCCCATAAAACCTATCCCTTCGGGACGATACTCCTTGTGAAAAACCTGGATAACGGGAAGAAAATCAAGGTGAGAATCAATGACCGGGGACCCTATAAAGAAGGGCGTATCATTGATCTTTCCTATGCATCGGCTCGGAAGCTGGATATTATGAAAAGAGGGCAGGCGATGGTGGGAATCGTCGTTCTGAAAAAGGGTGATGGAGAGCGCAAAAGCAGCCGCAAATATAAGTCGGGAGATGACGTGGAGCCCGTCGCCGGTGATGAGGAGCCCATGGGTGAGGATTCTGGTTTTCAGGAAGATAAGGGCGGTAAATACGAGGGGAAATACTCCCTTCAGGCTGGAGCGTTCCATTCCAAGTCAAACGCAACCAATCTGAAAAAGAAGCTGGAAAAGATGTTCGACAATCCTGTCATCGTTATCCGGGAAGGAGACATGTATAAGGTGAGAGTAGAGGCAGTGAAATCCCGATCCACGGCCAATCGTTATAAAAAGATGCTGGAAGATGAGGATATAAAGTCCTTCGTTATGGAAAACAGCAAAGAATAGCCGTTTGGATACATGGGAGCCCGTGAGGCAGGGGTATCCTGAATCCTCTGGGCAATGGAAACAGCAGCCGAGTGAAGGCTGCTGTTTCTGTAATGATTATAAATTGCCGGTATTTAGAGATTAGGCTTGTCAATCCCATCGTTAGCATCTGATTATTAAGAAGCTTGAAACCTGCGTAGGGATTTGTTCGTAGAAATTCCTCTGTTGATTGTAATTATCAAAAAAAAACCTTGACAAAAAAGGCCCTTTTTTTAATATTTCATCTCCTATTTGCCCACGTAGCTCAGTCGGTAGAGCATTTGCATGGTAAGCAAAAGGTCACCAGTTCGATTCTGGTCGTGGGCTCAGAGCGTTCATCAGAATACATATCATTAAAACCTGTGTATCAATGGGCGGGAAGGGTATAGTGACAATTATCTTAAAATAATTGCCGTAATACCTTTGTTTCTGTATAAAGTGCTTGACTATATCAAGGCAGTTCTTTTATTGCTCAACAGTCAATATTTGGTATAATAGCGGGTAGATATTATGAGAGATGTGATCTTGCTGGCCTGTAAGGATTGTAAAAGGCGAAATTATGCCGTTACCAAGAATAAAAAAACCCAGACGGGAAAGCTGGAAGTGAAGAAGTATTGCAAATTCTGTAACAAGCATACTTTGCATAAGGAAACCAAGGCGTAATACAGCGTAATCGTGTGTATATCATTGATTAAAGGTTATTTATGAAGATTCTTGATTTCGTAAAAGAATCCCGGGAAGAGTTAAAGAAAGTAACATGGCCAGACAAGGATGAGGTGACCAGTCTGACGATAGTCGTCATGGTTACGCTTGTTTTCGTGTCCGTCTTCCTGTGGCTGGTGGATACCGTTCTCGGTGAAATAATAAAGCTGGTGATGTGAGCGGTATGTCAAAGGAATGGTACGTCCTTCACACCCATTCAGGGCATGAGAACAAGGTCAAGCTTGCTCTGGATAAGAAATTGATGAATCTCGGGTTGGAGGAGGAGCGGGATTTCAGGATAAAGATCCCTACCGTTGATGTTCCTGAAATCAAGGATGGAAAGAAACGGGTGAAATCCCGGAAGTTTTTTCCAGGGTATGTGTTGATTGAAGTGGAATTGACGGACGATGTCCGTAAACTTGTAAAAGACACTCCGGGGGTGACAAACTTTCTGGGGATTTATGATTACGGCAAAGGGTCTTTCGAGCCCAAGCCCCTGTCTAAGAGTGAAGTGAGTTCTCTCTTCGAGCAGGTAGGTGAGCAGAAAACCAAGGAGAAGGTCTCTGCGGTTATGGAGTTTTCCGTTGGCGAGCATGTTAAGGTCATTGACGGACCCTTCAGTAATTTCAGCGGGATTGTCGAAGAGGTCAATCCGGAGAAAGGGAGACTCAGGGTTAAAGTGGAGATATTCGGCAGAGGGACTCCTGTTGAGCTGGATTTTCTGCAGGTGGGGAAGATTTAGGGAAAAGTGATAAGAGAATTGCGTATTTCTGCTGCGGGTTTTGTTGTTTCTGTCATTCCTTCAGTCGGATAATATTATTCTAATAAAATCTTCGAGGAATTAGTAATGGCTCCAAAAAAGAAGAAAGTATCGAAAATAATAAAGTTGCAGATAACGGGGGGACAGGCAAATCCGGCGCCTCCTGTCGGTCCTGCGCTTGGTCAGCATGGACTCAACATCATGGAGTTCTGCAAGGCCTTCAATGAAAGGACCAAGGATCAAATGGGGACGACCGTGCCGGTAGTGATCTCGGTATATGAAGATAGGACCTATACCTTTATAGTTAAAACACCTCCGGCGACGGTGCTTATTAAGAAAAGTCTTGGGATGGAAAAAGGTTCCAGTGAGCCCAATAAGGTAAAAACGGGAAAAATAACTCGGAAACAACTCGAGGAGATTGCCAAGATAAAGATGCCTGATTTGAATGCCAATGACATCGATGCAGGGGTAAACATTATTGCTGGTTCCGCGAAATCGATGGGTATCGAAGTTGTTGATTGATTGCTGCAAACATCACTTTAAGGAATTTTGAGGATTCTGAATTATGAAGCACGGAAAAAAAGTTCGAGATGCCAGATCTAAAGTGGATAAGACAATCTTCTATGAGGTTGACGATGCCATTAAAATGATGAAGGAACTGAAATTTGCAAAGTTTGATGAGACGGTTGACATGTCCATCAAGATTGTCCACAAGAGTTATCAGAATGTGAGGGGCTCCGTTTCCCTCCCCAGCGGGACCGGTAAAGATGTCAAGGTTCTGGTGATCTGTAAAGGGGATAAGCAGAAAGAGGCTCAGGAGGCTGGTGCTGATTTTGTGGGATCCGATGACGTCATAGAGAAGATTAAGGGCGGTTGGATCGACTTTCAGGCCGTTGTGGCTACCCCTGATATGATGAAGGAAGTCGGCAAGCTGGGGCCCATGCTCGGCAAAAAGGGATTGATGCCTAAACCGAAAGCTGGAACGGTTACTGATGACATCAAGGGAATCGTAAAGGAGCTCAAGGGTGGGCGTGTAGAGTATAAGGCGGATAAAACAGGTGTGGTTCACATGGGCATAGGGAAGGTTTCCTTCGATGATAAAGCCATAGTGGAAAACATCAAGGCCTTCTATGGCCAGATTGTTCGTGATAAACCCTCCGACGCAAAGGGGAATTATGTGAAATCGGTTCACATAAGCTCTTCGATGGGGCCTGGAATAAAAATTAATCATAAGGGGATATAACGGTAATGATTAAGCAATATAAGATTGATGAGGTTGCCGATCTTGTTGGGAGACTGAAAACCAAGAAGAATATTATTCTTACAAATTATTCCGGCATCAAGGTCAAGGATCTGAGTGATCTGAGAAAGAAGCTTCGCGGCGTCAATGCAGAATACAAGGTTGTAAAGAACACCCTTTTTATGCGGGCTTTAAAGGAAGCCGGTTATGAAAACGTTGATAACTATATGACAGGGCCGGTGGCCGTTGCCTTTACCGACAAGGATCTTTCTGATGTTGCTAAAATACTCAGGGATTTCAAGAAGGAGCAGGAGAAATTCGAGTTCGGTATCGGGGTTATGGACAATGTCGTTTATAACTCGGAGCAGGTAAAGAATATTGCCGATCTGCCAAGCAAGGAAGTGCTTATTTCTAAGATTATGTATCTGGTCAATGCGCCTACGAGCCAGATCGCCATGGGTATGAATCAGATAATGGCGTCTTTGGCGAGGGGAATAAAGGCAGTTGCGGAAAAAAACGCTTAACAGCGGTTTTTATAGAATAAAAGGTTAAAAAGTTGTTATTCCAGATGTTCGGGATTAGTTGTCCAGGGCAGTGTATATAGTAACTTTTTTCCTCATAGGTTTTTACGGCAAAGACCGTATTAACTTGATTAATTTCACTAAGTATAAGGAGAAAAAAATGTCCAAGTTATCAGTTCAGGAATTACTCGATGCCATAGGAAGCCTCACTCTCATTGAAGCGGCGGAACTCGTTAAAGCTATGGAAGACAAATTTGGTATTTCTGCTGCGGCACCTGTAGCGGTAGCGGCTGCTGGCGCTGCGGCCGGTGGAGCAGCGGAGGCTGCTGAGGAGAAAACTGAGTTTGACGTCATCCTCACGGGATTCGGCGATAATAAGATCAATGTTATCAAAGAAGTGCGCGTCATAACCAATCTGGGTCTTAAAGAGGCCAAGGAACTTGTAGAAGCCGGGGGCAAGGCTGTCAAGGAAAAGGTCAATAAAGAAGAGGCCAACAAGATTAAGGAACAGCTGGAGAAAGCCGGCGCAACGGTGGAACTGAAATAAATTTGATTTATTAAATCGGGTAGACTATATTAATACTGGAAATGCATGAAGGACCAATAGGTTTGGTTGGAAAACAATCAAACCTATTGGCATATTGTTTTTAATGAAGTAATAATAAAAAAGTTGTACCTATGTTTTTCCAGCATTTGTCTTTTGGCTGTCAGAGTCCTTGCTAATGATTAGTGCTTGTGTTTTATATTTTATATCCTTCCTTCAATATTATATGGGGATTTAAGATTATAATCAGTAATTCAGATTTCTTGTACCGCAGCAGATATCTTCATTTTACATTACAATAGTGTAAGGTTAAACAGTTCATGCAAAAGGATAAGAACGTATTAAGATTTGGCAATATCAAAGCCAAAGTGGATTTTCCCAATCTCATCGAGGTGCAGTTGACGTCCTATGAGTGGTTTCTCCAGGCTGATGTTGAACCCAAGAAAAGGAAGGATCAGGGCTTGCAGCAGGTATTTCATGAGATCTTTCCCATTGAAAGTCCCCATGAAGATATAGTTCTGGAATATCTGGATTATGAGATCGGGAGCCCCAAATACTCTGAGCAGGAATGCAAGGAGCGGGATGTTACCTACGCTGCCCCCCTCAAGGCAACGATTCGCCTGATCAAAAAGGACAGCATGGAAGTCCGGGAACAGTCGGTTTATATGGGGGATGTACCCCTCATGACTCCCCGCGGAACTTTTATAATAAATGGTGCGGAACGTGTTGTTGTCAATCAGCTCCATCGTTCTCCCGGTATCTTTTTCTTTTATGAAGAAGCTGAGCGTGTCTACAACTCCCGTGTTATCCCTGATCGTGGTTCCTGGCTGGAATTCGAGATGGATACCAAGGGATATTTGATTGCCAGAATTGACCGCAAAAAGAAATTCCCTGCCACACTGCTGGTCAAGGCCTTTGGGTATGAAACGAATGAAGAGGTTATAAAGCTCTTCTATGACACGAAAAAAGTTAAACTGGATAAAGAAGAGGCCTACGAAGGGCTGAATGGAAGGCGTGTTTCCGGCGATGTAGTTAATCAGAAAACAGGTGAAATCCTCATAAGCGCCGGAGAGAGGATCAATATCGATGTAATCGACCGCTTTAAGGAAGAAGGGGTCAAGGAAGTTGAAATAATCGAGTTTCCCAACAGTAAGGATGATGCCTATCTGATCAATTCCCTGGAAAGGGATACGGAAATGATCAATGCCATCAATGGCGAATTTACCATTACAGAGAGGGCGATTCTAAAGATCCATGAGATAATGAGGCCTGGGGAACCTCGCAATGTGGAAAACGCGATAACGGAGCTCAACCGGCTTTTCTTCAATCCTCGTACCTACAGTCTGGGGGCCGTAGGGAGATATATCATCAACAAAAAGTTTGGTGTCAGCCGTTATAAAAAAGAAGCCAATATCGATGATGATATTAAAAAGAACAAGGTGCGGGAGAAATTTGAAGAAGGCCTTAAAAAGGAAAGAAGGGGTTATTTCAGGGCCCTTGAGGATACCTGTAAGGACTTGGCGGAAAAATATGGGGATTTGAGGGCACTTGAGGTGGAGATTCTCCTCAAGGAAGATATTATTGCGACTCTAAAATATCTCCTTTACGTCATTGCTGAGGATAAATCCTATATTGAGAAGATCACATACAACGCGGACGGAAAAGTGAAGGAAATCCCCGTTGAGGTCTTTACCAGCGTTGATGACATCGATCACCTGGGCAACAGGCGTGTAAGATCCGTGGGCGAACTCATCATGAATCAGATCAAGGTGGGATTTCAGCGTATGGAGAGGGTCATCAAGGAAAGGATGACCATACAGGACCTGGATGTGGTTACTCCCCAGGCCTTGATCAGCATTAAGCCCATTACTGCGGTAATAAACGAGTTCTTTGGCTCAAGTCAGCTTTCACAGTTTATGGATCAAACGAATCCCCTTGCAGAGCTGACCCATAAAAGACGTCTGAATGCTCTCGGACCGGGAGGTCTTTCCAGGGAGCGTGCCGGATTTGAGGTGCGTGACGTTCATCCTTCGCATTATGGACGTATGTGCCCCATTGAAACACCTGAAGGACCCAATATCGGTCTTATCGTTTCCATGAGTACCTATGCCCGTATTAACGAATATGGTTTTATTGAGACGCCCTACAAGGTTGTCAAGAGCGGCAGGGTCTCCGAAGAGATTGAATATCTCACTGCAGACGAGGAGGAAAATGCCTTTGTTGCGCAGGCAAATGAACCGTTGGATGACGATTTTAATTTCATTGAGAAAGAGCGTATTATATGCCGGAACCGGGGTAACTATCCTTCCGTAAAGCCGGATACGGTTAAATACATGGACGTATCTCCCTCACAGATTTTTTCTGTGTCCACCTGTCTAATCCCATTTCTGGAGCATGATGATGCCAACCGGGCTCTCATGGGCTCCAACATGCAGCGGCAGGCTGTTCCCCTTCTTACGGAAGAGGTTCCTCTGGTGGGGACAGGTATTGAAAAAGCTGCCGCCTATGATTCCGGTGTTCTTCTCATAGCGAAACGCGGAGGTGAGGTGGTCTTCTGTGACTCGAAATGCATAAGGATCAAGACGGCCAATGGAGAGATCGATACCTATGAATTGTTGAAGTTTAAGCGTACCAATCAGGGCACCTGCTTCAACCAGAAACCTATCGTCATGGCAGGCGATAAGATAAAGGCCGGAGATGTTCTGGCGGATGGTCCTGCTACCGATAACGGGCGATTGGCTCTTGGGAAGAACATTCTGGTGGCATTCATGCCCTGGATGGGGTACAACTTTGAGGATGCCATTCTCATTTCCGAAAGGCTCGTAAAGGAAGACGTTTTTACCTCGGTGCATATCGAACAGTTCGAGATAGAAGCCCGTGAAACCAAACTGGGACGTGAGGTCATCACCCGGGATATCCCCAATCTGAGTGAAAAGGCATTCCGAGATCTGGACACTGACGGTATTGTGAGGGTGGGCGCCTTTGTAAAACCGGATGATATCCTTGTCGGTAAGGTTACACCCAAAGGTGAACAGGATCTCACTCCGGAATACAAACTACTACATTCCATTTTCGGTGAAAAGGCTAGGGAGGTCAGAGACACCTCCCTGAGGGTTCCCAACGGTATCGAGGGGATTATCATCGATGTGAGACGTTTCTCCCGAGAAAATGGAGATGAACTCTCTCCCGGCGTGGAAGAGCTCGTTAAGGTTTATATTGCTACGAAGAGAAAGATCTCCGTCGGAGACAAGATGGCGGGTCGTCACGGGAACAAAGGGGTAATCTCCAAGGTGCTTCCGGAATACGACATGCCCTATCTCCCTGACGGGACCCCTGTGGATATCGTTCTTAATCCGCTTTCCGTTCCCTCTCGAATGAATCTGGGGCAGCTGCTGGAAACGGAACTGGGATGGGCGGCAAAGGAGCTTGGTGTTATCGTGGAGACTCCCATCTTCGACGGTGCTAGTGAAGAGGATATCAGGAAAAACCTGGAACGTGCAAATCTGCCAAGCAGTTCAAAGACACCTCTCTTTGACGGACGATCTGGGAACCCCTTTGAGAATCAGGTCATGGTGGGCCAGATATATATGCTGAAACTGGCACATATGGTGGATGACAAGATCCATGCCCGGTCTACGGGACCCTACTCTCTGGTAACCCAGCAGCCCCTCGGCGGTAAAGCCCAGTTCGGCGGCCAGCGTCTGGGTGAAATGGAGGTTTGGGCGCTGGAGGCTTATGGTGCAGCCTATACTCTTCAGGAACTTCTGACTGTAAAATCCGATGATATGCTGGGTAGAGCCAGAATATACGAAGCGATCGTGAAAGGGATCAACACCACCTCACCCGGGATACCCGAATCCTTCAATGTTCTCATTCAGGAACTCAGGGGTCTGGCATTGGATGTAAAGATCTACGATGAGGGCAATAACGAAATCAGTCTCTCCGAGTGGAGTGAGGGTTTCAGTAAAACCAAGAAGCGTATAAGAATAGATACCATACACAACGAATAAAATGTGGGATTGCTGTATTTTATACCCCTGCAGGATGGTATCTCAGTTTGTTCGTGAGATGTTTTGAACGATACCGATTATACTAATTAACGAAAGGTTAAAGGATAATATGAGAGACTTTAACGATTTTAATTCCATCCAGATCAAGCTTGCATCTCCTGATATGATTCGTGAATGGTCCTACGGAGAGGTAAAGAAACCGGAAACTATCAATTACAGGACTCTGAAACCCGAAAGGGACGGTCTGTTCTGCGAGAGAATATTCGGTACAACGAAGGAATGGGAATGTTATTGCGGGAAATTTAAATCCATAAGATATAAAGGCGTTGTCTGTGATAGATGCGGTGTTGAAGTAACGCATTATAAGGTGCGAAGAGAGCGCGGCGGACACATTGAGCTGGCAGCCCCGGTAGCGCATATCTGGTATTATCGTTCAGTCCCTTCGAGAATGGGACTTCTGCTGGATCTGACCGTCAATCAGCTCAAACAGATATTGTATTATGAAAAATTTGTCGTAATTGATCCGGGGGATGCCAAGAACGAGGATGAATCTCTTGAGCGCGGTGTGCTGCTGGATGATGAGAGGTTTAACCACTATTATGAAAATTACGGGGACACCTTTGTAGCAGACATGGGTGCCTCTGCCATTAAGGAGCTTCTTGCAAGGATAGATCTCGATGAAGAAGCCAGGCTTCTCCGGGAAAAACTTCTGGATCAGGTTGCTAAGGACTCCAAGAAGACCGTTGATAAGAAACTAATCAAACGGCTTGAAATCATTGAAGCTTTCCGTGATTCAGGAAACAAACCCGAGTGGATGATACTGGATGTCGTTCCTGTTATTCCTCCGGAGTTGAGACCGATGGTTCAGCTCGATGGCGGGCGTTTCGCCACATCGGATTTAAACGATCTCTACCGGCGCGTGATCAACAGGAATAACCGGCTCAAAAGGCTCCTTATGCTCAGGGCTCCGGAGATCATCGTGCGGAACGAAAAAAGAATGCTCCAGGAGGCTGTGGATGCCCTCTTCGATAACAGTCGTAAGAAGCGGGCAGTAAAGGGTAAGGGAAACAGGTCACTGAAGTCCTTAAGTGACATGCTTAAGGGCAAGCAGGGTCGTTTCAGACAAAACCTATTAGGTAAACGTGTAGATTATTCGGGGCGTTCCGTTATCGTTATTGGCCCCGAACTGGGCCTCTATCAGTGCGGTCTGCCGAAGAAAATGGCAATAGAACTTTTCAAGCCCTTCATTATGAAGAGGTTGGTTGATAAGGATCATGTCCAGAACATCAAGTCCGCCAAGAAAATGGTGGAAAACGAAAGACCGGAGGTCTGGGAAGTGCTGGAGGAGGTCATATCAGAGCATCCTGTTCTGCTCAACCGCGCTCCTACGCTGCACCGGCTGGGTATACAGGCTTTTGAACCCATTCTTGTGGAAGGTAAAGCCATCAAGCTTCACCCGCTGGTATGTCATGCCTACAATGCAGATTTCGATGGCGACCAGATGGCTGTTCACGTTCCCCTCTCTCCCCGGGCTCAGTTGGAATGCTGGACGCTGATGCTGTCTACCAACAATCTCCTTTCCCCTGCCAACGGGGAACCTATTGTAACTCCCACACAGGACATCGTTCTGGGTATCTACTATCTCACTGCAAGCCTCAACGATTCGGTTGGTGAGGGCAAACACTTCGACAATGAAAGCGATGTTCTCAGATCTGCGGATGCCGGCCAGATCAAGATACGGACCAAGATCAGGTATCTGATCGATGAGAAGTTCGTAGAGAAACATAAAGGGAAGATGAGAAGAACCGACGAATCGGGCAACCTGAAACTGGTTGATATACAGGCCGATGAGTTTATAGATACTACGGCTGGGAGGCTTTTCTTCAACAACCTCCTCCCCGATGAGTATCCCTTCGTTAATTACGTTGTTAATGACAAGGCTCTTTCAAAGATTATTTCTGACATATTCCGGGGTTATGGTCCCGATATGACCGTGAGGTTCCTCGATTCCATCAAGGAGTCTGGGTATAAGTACGCCACTTACTTCGCGCCAACCATTTCCATCTCCGACATCGTTGTTCCGTCGGCAAAGGTACAGCAGATCGTGGAAGCGGACAAGAAGGTAAAGAAGATCGAAGACGATCATAAGTACGGTTTCATCACCAATGAGGAGCGGTATAACAGGGTTATCGACCTCTGGACCCATGTCAATGAGGAAGTTGCCGAGGAGATGATGATTGAGCTTTCAAAGGACAGAGATGGGTTCAATCCGATTTATGTCATGGCACGCTCCGGAGCGCGAGGCAGCAAACAGCAGATTCGTCAGCTGGCCGGTATGCGCGGTTTGATGGCCAAACCCAGTGGTGAGATCATAGATGTACCGATCAAGACGAATTTCCGTGAGGGGCTTACAGTTCAGGAATACTTCATCTCGACGAACGGTGCTCGAAAAGGTCTTGCCGACACAGCACTTAAGACAGCTGACGCCGGTTACCTTACCCGCCGGCTCGTTGATATTGCTCAGGATGTCGTGGTCACGATTGACGATTGCGGGACGACAATGGGTATCGATATACGGCCCATAAAGGAAGGGGATGAAATCATTGAATCCCTGGGAGATCGTGTTCTTGGCCGTACCCTGCTATATGATCTCATCCATCCTGTATCCGGTGAAACCATATGTGCTGCTGACGACATTGTTACGGAAGATATTGCCGACAAGATCAATGAGTTGAATATTGATTCCATCGAGATCCGTTCTGTTCTGACCTGTGATGCGAGGCATGGCGTCTGTGCCAAATGTTACGGCAGAAATCTCGGTACAGCGAAGGCAGTCGATATTGGAGAAGCCGTAGGAATTATTGCGGCTCAGTCCATCGGCCAGCCGGGTACTCAGTTGACCATGAGAACTTTCCATATTGGGGGTATCGCTTCAAGGTCTGTTGAGGAGAGTGATATCAAACTGAATTATCCCGTTTATATTAAGGAGATAACGTCAAAAATAATAAAAACGGATGATGAAACTGGCGAGAAGAGAACCATTTCCGTACGACGAGGTTATCTCAAGGTGCAGCGGATTATTGCGGAATACAATTTAAAGGGTGATTTTGAGGCAAAAGTAGAAGAGGGAATCAAGATTTATGAAGGTTCCGTAATCGCCGAAGCTGGTGATGGAGAAGCGATAAAAGCGAAGAATTCAGGTTTCGTAAAACTGGAAAAGAGAAAAGTGATCATACTTGGGGAAGAGTATCCCATACCGATCAATGTAGGTACAGAGATCCTCGCCAAACCAGGGAAGATTTATGAACGCAACGATGTGCTGGCAACATTCGACCCGTGGCTTGAACCGATTTTAACCGAAGTGTCCGGACGGGTAAAATTTATTGATATCGAACTGAACAAGAGTCTTCGTGAAGAAGTGGATCCGCATTCCGATGTCCCCAAGAGAATCATCGTTGAATACAAGACGGAGAAACTGCAGCCGAGAATCGATATTTATCCTTCGACGGGCGAACCGACCACATACCTGCTTCCCAAGGGAGCACATCTGATGGTTTACGACAATGACTCCGTCAAGGCCGGGAAAGTTCTGGCCAAGATACCGAGGGATGTTGAAAAGACCAAGGATATTACCGGTGGACTTCCCCGGGTTGCGGAACTCTTCGAAGCGAGATCACCCAAGGATTCAGCGACGCTTTCCGAAATTGACGGAACCGTCAAGATCGGTGATACAGTAAAGAACAAGAGGAAGATTCACATAAAGGGGGAGGATGCGGTCTTGAAAGAGTATTCCATACCCTCCTCCAAGTTCCTCCGTGTCCAAGACGGTGACTGGATCAACAAGGGTGAGCGAATCGATGACGGCCCCGAAGATCCACATGAAATTCTCAAGATCAAAGGACCCCGGGAACTTCAGAAATTCCTTGTCAATGAGATCCAGGAGGTTTACCGGCTTCAGGGTGTAAGCATCAACGACAAGCACATCGAGATCATCGTACGCCAGATGCTGAGAAAAGTGCGCATCACTGATCCCGGTGACACGACCCTGGTTATTGAGCAGATTGTTGATAAGTTCGATTTCGTGGATGAGAATGAACGTGTTATTCAGGAGGGTGGAAAACCGGCCACGGCTCAGACCATTCTCATGGGTATTACCAAGGCCGCTCTCAATACGGAATCCTTCATATCTGCCGCATCATTCCAGGAAACTACGAGAGTCCTTACTGATGCTGCAATCAAGGGAAAAGTGGATCAGCTGAGGGGGTTGAAGGAGAATGTTATTATCGGCCACCTCATACCTGCGGGAACAGGGGTACGTCAGTACCGGAAGGTGGGCGTTTACAAGGACGAGCTGGGAGACCTTGAAGGAAGACCGGTCAAAGAGGAAGAAGTTGAAACCAGTGAGGTTGTTCAGGAACAATAAAACTTCTTGACAAATAGGGTATGTTTTTTGAATTATCAAATACTTTTGATAATAAGAAAAAATAATCCAGAAAATAATAAAAGTATACAGGAGTCTAAATGCCAACGATAAATCAATTAATCAGATCAGGAAGAGATCGGAAGGTAAGAAAATCCAAATCACCTGCCCTGAAAAGCTGTCCCCAGAAGAGGGGAGTCTGTACCAGGGTTATGACCGTGACGCCGAAAAAGCCGAATTCTGCTCTCAGAAAGGTAGCTCGTGTGCGTCTGACCAAGAGCGTTGAGGTTACAGCTTATATCCCGGGGATCGGACACAATCTTCAGGAGCACTCTGCTGTACTGGTAAGGGGGGGAAGGGTCAAGGATCTTCCCGGTGTCCGTTATCATATTGTTCGCGGAGCCCTGGATTCGATGGGTGTTGAAGACAGAAGAAAAAGCCGTTCAAAATACGGTTCTAAGCGGCCCAAGGCCTAATTGAGAAAAACTGACTTGCAAAGCAAGGAAATAACTGCATTAAAAGAGGATACAAATGCCTAGAAGAAGGAGACCATTAAAAAGAGACGTATTGCCCGATCCAAAATTCGGGAGCAAGCTGGTTACCAAGTTTATCAATGTTATGATGCTTGATGGGAAGAAGGGTGTTTCTGAATCGATTTTTTATAATGCTCTTGAGATGATTTCAGAAAAAACCAAAAAGGACCCTCTAGAGGTTTTCGTCCAGGCCCTGGAAAATGTAAAACCTATTGTCGAGGTTAAGTCAAGGCGCGTTGGCGGGGCGACTTACCAGGTTCCTGTTGAAATCAGACCCGAGAGACGCCAGGCTCTGGGGATACGCTGGCTTATAATGAATTCCCGAAACAGATCGGAAAAGACCATGCATCAGAAGCTTGCCGGTGAATTGATAGATGCTTTTAACAATACCGGTACTTCCATTAAGAAGAGAGAAGATACCCATAAAATGGCTGAGGCCAACAAGGCTTTTGCCCATTATAAATGGTAAATCATTAGTTAGATGTGGTATTGCTGTTCTTAACAAATACCAGGGAATATCCCTGGTATTTGGTGTTTAAAAGTGGTTATTATATGAGATATTTTAAGTGACAGGGATCGTATCGTTATGGGAAGAGATCTTCCATTAAACAGAACAAGAAATATCGGGATTATGGCGCATATCGACGCCGGAAAGACGACTCTTACGGAGAGAATCCTCTATTATACGGGAAAAACTCATAAAATCGGGGAAGTGCATGAAGGCACTGCGGAAATGGATTGGATGATTCAGGAAAAGGAGCGCGGTATAACCATCACCGCTGCCGCAACTACCTGCTTCTGGAAAAATACGATGATCAACATAATCGACACGCCGGGACATGTGGATTTTACTGTCGAGGTGGAGCGAAGTCTTCGCGTTCTCGATTCCGCCATAACCGTTTTTGACGGTGTAGCAGGGGTTGAACCTCAGTCTGAAACTGTATGGCGGCAGGCGGAAAAATATCACATACCCCGTATTTGCTTTGTCAACAAGATGGACCGTGTTGGGGCGGATTACGAGCGATGCCTGGACATGATTCGCGAAAAGCTGCACGGTATACCTCTCCCCCTGCAGATTCCCATCGGACTAGAAGATAAACATGTGGGAGTCGTTGACCTTATCAAAATGCGCGGTCTGGTATGGGATGAGAACAAAGGGGAAACCTTTGAAGAAGTGGAAATCCCTGCTGATATGAAGGAAGAGGCCGAGGTATATCATGAACGTCTGATCGAGCTTTTGAGTGAACATGATGACGCTATTTTAGAAAAGTTTGTTGAAGGTGATGAGCCGGCCCTGGAGGAAATCTATTCAGCAGTTCGAAAAGTTACGATTGAGGCGAGGCTTTTTCCCGTTTTTTGCGGGACAGCTCTGAAAAACAAGGGGGTGCAGCCGGTTCTTGACGCAATTGTGGATTACCTCCCTTCCCCCAGGGACATTCCTCCGGTGCAAGGTCACGACCCTAAAAACCAAGACATTCTTATTCAGAGGGATCCCAGCGACAAGGAACCATTCTGCGGACTGATATTCAAGATTCGTTCCGACCCCTTTGTTGGGAAACTCTGTTATTTAAGGGTCTATTCCGGTGTGGTAAAAACCGGGGATCAGCTGCTAAATGTACTGAAAAATAAAAAGGAGAGGATTGGTCGAATACTCAGAATGCATGCCAATGACAGAGAAGACATCAAGGAAATGTATACTGGGGAGATTGTAGCGCTCGTAGGAGTCAAAACGGCTCAAACGGGCGATACCTTCTGTGCAGAGAATGCCCCAATATTGCTGGAAAAGATGGAATTCCCCGATCCTGTCATCGCCATTGCTATTGAACCGAAAACCCGTGCGGATCAGGAAAAACTTACCACCTCTCTCAACCGTCTTGAAGAGGAGGATCCTACGTTCCGGGTTAAATCCGATCCCGATACGGGGCAGAATATCATTTCCGGCATGGGGGAGTTGCATCTTGAGATTATTGTCGATCGCCTCATGCGGGAATTTAACGTACAGGCCAATGTGGGGAAGCCTCAGGTAGCATATAAGGAAACGATCACGAAGAAGGTTTTGAAAGAACATAAATATGTCCGCCAGATAGCGGGTAAGGATCAATTCGGAGATCGGAAGAGCGTCGTGTAGGGAAAGAGTGTAGATCTCGGTGG
>CALCJG010000323.1 GCA_937967705.1 uncultured Spirochaetia bacterium | reverse complement strand
CCGCGTCATCGCCGGAGTGCTTCCGGGGGGCAAGGCCGACGAGGTAAAGCTCCTTCAGGAGGAGGGCCATGCAGCAGTCTTCGTGGGGGATGGGATCAACGACGCCCCTGCCCTCGCCCAGG
This sequence comes from uncultured Spirochaetia bacterium, assembly GCA_937967705.1. Classification (GTDB taxonomy): domain Bacteria; phylum Spirochaetota; class UBA4802; order UBA4802; family JAGODF01; genus CALCJG01. The sequence continues at coordinate 5,584 of CALCJG010000323.1, read as the reverse complement.
CGGACATCGGAATCGCCGTGGGAACGGGAACCGATATCGCCATTGACAGCGGCGACATGGTCCTCATGAAGGGGGACATGCGGGACGTGGCGGCGGCCATTGAGCTGGGTCGCAGGGTGATGCGCCGGATTAGACAGAATCTCTTCTGGGCCTTCGCCTACAACATGCTCCTGGTCCCCATGGCCGCCGGGGCGCTCTACCCTCTCCTCCACATCACCTTTAAACCGGAGCTGGCGGGTCTGGCCATGGCCCTGAGTTCCGTTACCGTAGTGACCCTGTCATTGTCGCTGAAGCGCTTTACACCGGAGGTTTTACGCAGGAGCCGTGCACGACCGCGCTGAGTGTAAAACATCCCTCTAAAAAAAGGGAACCAATAACTCTCAACAGGGGTCTAATGATATTTGTGCCGGACAGGATTATTTATTATATGCCCGGTTTTCTGATTGCCAGAGACATCATCGTGATAATTAATTAGCCGATAGTAACAAACGGAAGCATTTCCCAGGAGCAAATAGCTCATAAACAGAACCTTTATTCCCGATCCCTGAACTGGTAAAAATGATGCCGGACAGCCTCAATGATGACACTCGGACCTATAGGAAATAAACCTCGATGAAGAGATATTTTATTGCCGGTTTCTGCCTTCTTTTCCTGATCTCCTTTTCTTTGCCAACTGCCGTATGGGGAGATGACGAAAAGAAAAGGTTAAAGGTCCTGGAGGAGATTACAGGTATCAGGGAGAGCGATCTTCCAGCGCCCGGAAAAACCCCCCTCTCCCTCTTCGATGTCTATGCCCTGGCAGTCAAGAAGACCGAACAGATCGCCGTCAGCGGCGAAAAGTATCTGCAGGCGGAAACTCACAAGAACCAGGCCTTTGGGAGCATGCTTCCCAGGATATCCCTCAAAGCCATCAAGGTATTCCCCGAGAACGACACCCCCGGGTATACGCCCAACACCAAGACCAACGTGAGCCTCTACGCCCGGCAGCCCATTATAACGGGCCTGCAGGAGTGGTACACCTTCAAGGGCTCCAAATACGAGATTCGCATGCGCCGCTATGAACTGGCCCACAACGCGGGGCAGCTGCTCCTTCAGGTGGCCCAGTATTATTTTAGCGTTCTCCAGATGGAGCGTACTCTTAAAAACAAGCAGGAGATAATCTCGCTCTACAAAAAGACCCTGGGAGAGCTGAAGCGGCGGGTCCGTGTCGGCCGCAGCCGGGAGACGGAGGTGCTCCGAATCAACACGGAGATCTATAAACTGGAGGCGGAGATCAAATCCCTGCGCAAGGAGCTTGAGAGCTCCCGCATGTCCCTGTCGGTCCTGGCCTCCATGCCCGTCGACAGCACCCTGACGGATGAGGAGATCGCCGGGAAATCCGTCGTCCCGAAAGAGCGCCTCAAGGACATTCTGAAAGAGCGCTGGGACGTGAAGGCTGTCCAGGAGGAGATCAAATACGCCGAAACGCGCCTCAGGGTGGAACAGGGAGGCCATCTCCCCTCGATCTACCTGGAAGGATACTACCGCCTCTACCAGAAGGACATGTCCGGCCGGGACTACTACGGGGCTCTGGGCGCCGAGCTCCCTCTCTTTTCCGGGGGTATCGTTAGCGCCCGGGTCAAGGAGGCCCGTTCCTCACTCCGGCAGGCGGAGCTGAAATACGCACAGACCCTGCGCACCGCCCGCACGGAGATGGCTGACGCCTATCAGCGCTGGGAGAGCACCCGGGGCGAACTGGAAGCTTATAAGAGCGCCCTCGACTCCGCCGAGCGGAACTACCGGGCCCTCATGAAAGAATACCGCCTCAACCTGGTCACGATTCTGGACGTCTTCACGGCCCTCACATCCCTCTACAACGCCCGGGAGGATTATGAGACCATACGTCTGCAGAACAGCTATAACCGCATACGCCTGGGCGTGGCGCTCAATGAATTCAGCGGCAGCGGTGTGCTGAATCTCAAAAGCACACCGCGTAAGAAATAAGGGAAAGGAAGGCCCCGAACCATGACATTGTCAGATCTGTCGATCAGAAATCCCGTCTTCGCATGGATGCTCATGACCGGTCTCATCTTTTTCGGCGCCATATCCTACAGCCGCATGGGAATATCCCAGATGCCCGACGTGGATTTCCCCGTCATCAACATAGACGTTACCTATGAGGGGGCCGCCCCGGAGATCGTGGAGACCGATGTGATCGACATCATCGAGGATGCGGTGATGAACGTCGAGGGCATACAGGAGGTGCGTTCCACCGCCTATCACAGCCGGGCCCAAATCACCGTGGAGCTGGATATAGAGCGGGACGTGGACGTAGCCCTGCAGGAGATCAACTCCCGCATCTCCCAGGCACAGAGGCTCCTGCCGAAGGAGATGGACCCTCCGGTCATCACCAAGCGAAACCCGGAGGATTTTCCCATACTCTGGGTGGCCCTCACCTCCACGCATTCCCTCAAGGAACTGATGGTTTATGCCCGTTATCACGTGAAGGATAAGTTCCAGGCCGTTAAGGGCGTAGGGGAAGTGCGCCTGGGGGGATACGTCGACCGGAACGTTCGAATCTGGGTGGACCGGGACAAGCTCAACAGGTATGAACTTTCGGTGGACGATATCCTGCGCGCCATCGGACGCGAGCATGTGGAGGTCCCCGGAGGCCGCATCGAAACGGCCCGTCATGAGATCATCATTCGCTCCAAGGGGGAAGCCGAGACCATACAGTCCCTGAAAATGCTGCCCATCACCTCGCGGGGCAACATGCCCATATACAGCAAGATATTCCTGGGCGACGTGGCCGAGATCGAGGACAGCCTGGACGACGTACGGCGGATATCCCGCTTCAACGGCCAGCAAGCCGTGGGTCTGGGAATCATGAAGCAGAGAAAGTCCAACACCATCGAGGTGGCGCAGAACGTCAAGAAACTAGTGGAGGATTTAAAGAAGAAACTTCCCGAGGGCTACAGCATAGCCGTATCCCATGACATGACCACCTACATCGAGGAATCCACAGACGAGCTCGTATTTTCCCTCGTTCTCTCAGCCCTGCTGACCGGATTCGTCTGCCTGATCTTCCTGGGCTCCTTCAGCTCCACCTTCAACATCCTGCTGGCCATTCCCACTTCAATCATGGGAACCTTCATCCCAATCTATTTCTTCGGCTACACGCTCAACACTTTCACCCTGCTCGCCCTGTCGCTGGCCATCGGAATCGTGGTGGACGACGCCATCATGGTCCTGGAGAACATATCGCGCTATCATGAGATGGGGGAGAGCCGAATCAAGTCTGCCATGCTGGGGGCCCGGCAGATCACCTTCGCAGCGCTGGCCGCCACCCTGGCTATCATAGCTATCTTCCTCCCTGTGGCCTTCATGTCCGGGATCATAGGAAAGTTTTTTCTCCAGTTCGGCGTCACCATATCCGCCGCCGTCATGATCTCCCTGCTGGAGGCGCTCACCCTGACCCCCATGCGCTGCTCTCAGTTCCTCGAGCTTCCCGACAAGGGGGGCATCCTCAACCTTATCGTGGAATCCTTTTTCGGATTCTTCGCGACCCGTTACGCCAAGGTGCTCCGCTTCGCCCTTGATCACCGGTACAAGGTCATTCTGACGGCATTTGCGCTCTTTGCCCTCTCTTTCGCTCTGCTCATTCCCATTAAAAAGGAATTCATTCCCCCTCAGGACCAGAGCATGTTCATCCTTCAGCTGAAAACCCCCGTGGGCTCTTCCATCGATTACACGGATTCCCTGACTAAACAAGTGGAAGCCTACCTCGCCTCCAAAAAGGAGGTTCGGGGATATTATGTGGCGGTGGGGGGATTCCGGGGCGGGGAGATCAACACAGCCCTGATCTTCGTGACTCTCAAAAATCCCGAGAACCGGCCGGTCAATCCAGAGAAGAAACGCCCTCTCACCCAGGCGGAGTTCGCCAGCATGGTGCGCAAGCAGGTTCCCCTCCTCTCCCCGGACCTGCGCGTGACGGTACAGGACCTCTCCACCCGGGGGTTCACCTCGCGCCGGGGATTTCCCGTGGAATTCAGCATACGGGGTTCCGACTGGGACAAGTTGGGCGAGTACAGCCAGCGGATTGAGGCGGCCATGACCAGGAGCGGCAAGCTGGTGGATGTGGACAGCGACTACGAGCTGGGACAGCCGGAGATACAGGTCATCCCGGACCGCCGGGCCGCCGAGCTGCGAGGTGTCAGCATGGAGAGCATCGGCAACACCGTGGGCGCCATGATAGGCGGCAAGCGGGAGGGTAAATACACCGATGAGGGACACCGCTTCGACATCAGGCTGCGGCTCAAGGGAACCGAGCGGCGCAAACCGGCAGACATCAACAATCTCTACGTGCGGAACAACCGGGGGGAACTGGTGCGTCTTTCAGAAGTGGTAAAGATCAAGCAAACCAAGTCGCTCCTCTCCGTAAACCGTATCAACCGCGAGAGGGCCATCACCATAAACGCCAATCCCGCCCCGGGATACTCCCAGCAGGAGGCCGTCGACGAGGCGATGAAGATCAGCCGGGGCATACTAGGGAACGGCTATTACGCGGAGCTCTCCGGACAGGCCAAGACCTCCAAGGAATCCTTCGACAGCCTGATCTTCGCCCTGGTCATCGGAATCATCATATCCTACATGATACTGGCCAGCCAGTTCAACAGCTACATCCACCCCTTCACCATTCTGCTGGCCCTGCCCTTCAGCTTCTCGGGAGCCATCATTACGCTGCTCATCACCGGCAACTCCCTTAACATGTACAGCTTCATCGGCCTCATCCTGCTGATGGGTCTGGTCAAGAAGAACTCCATTCTGCTGGTGGAATTCACCAATCAGCTGCGGGAGGAGGGACTTTCGGTCAGGGAGGCCCTCCTCAGCGCCTGTCCCATCCGTCTCCGGCCCATTATCATGACGTCCCTTTCCACAATCGCCGCGGCGGTTCCTCCCGCCCTGGCCCTGGGACCCGGTTCCGAGACGCGCATTCCCATGGCCATCTGTGTGCTGGGGGGCATGATCTTTTCCACGCTTCTCACCCTCGTCGTGGTTCCCAGCGCTTACAGCCTCCTTTCCCGCTGGGAAAGTAAAAAGAAGGAAGTGATATGAACGAACCCATCACCCTTTCCCTGCCGCCGGTGGGAGTCAAAATCCTTCCCGGAACCACCGGGGGATTTGAAACCGTCAAACACTACTCCGGGATCTCCTACTGCCGGGCCCTCTTTGAGGCAACCTTCGGCCAGGAACTGCTGGTCTCGCCGGGTTCCCTGCATGTCTGCCAGTGGGCCCCGGTGGTTCTGGGCCTCAAGGAGGCGTCCAACACCTTTGAAAGGACCGTATCCCCCCATCTGGAAGCGCCGGTAGCCGGCCTCTACCTGGCGCCGCTCTTCTTTTTTCGCAAGGATATCCCCCCTGACGTGGTCGTGATGCGTACCGGTCCCGCGGAATACGAGAAAATCATCCGCCTGCTCCCGCGGGAAAGCCTTCTGGAATACTCCCTTTTCAGCCGGGACGCCACGGCCCTTCCCGCCCTGCTGAAGGAACAAACCGGAGGGCCCTCCCTCAAAATGATACGCACCGTAAACCGGGCCCTGCACGG
>CALCJG010000322.1 GCA_937967705.1 uncultured Spirochaetia bacterium | reverse complement strand
CGGCTCACGGAGATCATCCTGGGAGTTTTCATCGTTTCCATCGGAAACGTCCTCCTGCCCGAGATGTCCCGCATCTCCGCCAAGGAGGACATGGAAAGCCTTCGCGCCCTCTACACCCGCTCCATCAGCGCTGCGCTCTTCCTGGCCATCCCGGCGGGCATCGCCCTCATGGCTGCCGGGACACCGATTATCTCGGTGCTCTTTCTGCGGGACAAGTTCACCTTCGCTCACACGCTGATGACGGACAAAGCCCTGTTTTATTCCAGCATGGGGATCGCCTCCATTGCCGTATTGCGGATCACCACCCCCACCTTTTACTCCCTCAAGGATACGAAGGTTCCGGTGATATCGTCCGCTGTCTCCTTCGTCCTCAACATCTCCCTGGGATACCTTCTAATGCAGACGAGCCTCATCCACGGCGGTCTGGCGCTGGCCAACACCATAGCCAACACCGTACAGATGATCATACTCCTCGTCTGGCTGCAGAGGAAAATCGGCCGCCTCGAGGGACGGGACCTCATCCTTCCCGCATTGAAATTCCTTTCTGCGGGTCTGGTGATGGGGCTGGCCGTTCATTTGCTCGCGAGTCTGGCCGACTGGGAGCACGATCCCTTTCTGCACAGGATTGCAATCCTCGTTTTAATCGTCGCCCTCGGCGGGGGGATCTACTTTCTCGTCTGCTCGCTTCTGTCCGTCCGGGAAATAAACTACCTTCGTGATCGTGTCTTGAAACGCCTCTGGGCGAAGATACGCCGCAGAAGCTGACAACCCGCCGGGTGGAACCACAGGGTCACCCCGGGGAACCCATCAAACCCCGGCACCCCCTCTCTCCTTGCCCTGCTTTTCCTTGTAAAGGACATGCCGGCGCACTGGTAATTATTTAAGTGGCGATTAGTCCGCTAATACAAAAAAATTGGATTAAAATATATAAAAAAATAATAATGTTGGCTATTCTCGTTCGATTTTCGAAATAATGATTGACGGTTTTCTGAATTCGAATAAGATCTCATTTACTCAATATAACAGACAAACCCAGACAAATTAAAGTGATCGGGAGGTACAAATGCGGAATTATTCCCTGCCTATGATTATACTGACCCTATCCTTGATCCTGCTTTTACCCCAGTGTAAAAAAAGCCAGGCAGAAAAGGATAAGGAGATTCTCAATAAGAGCATTGAACTGACAGGCAATGCTTCCATCAACATGGAGCTGAAAAAACTCAAAGAGGCCCTGAAAAACGCTAAAACGGACTTCGAACGGGCCAAAATCCATGAAGACATTTCCTCCCTCGAATCGGAAAAGGGGGATATCCGGGGCTTGCTGAAAAGCGCCAATGAGGCCCTCAAATATCAGCCCAACCTGGCCCGGGCCCACTATCTCCGCGGCATGGCCTACATCCGCATGGGGCGCCTCGATGAAGCGGAAAATGAGCTGAAGACAGCCATACAGCTCGATGAACGCCTCGCAGCCGCTCACTTCGAGATGGGAAACCTGTATTATAAAAAAGGCAAGATGCCTCCAGCCCTTAAGGAATATATCCAGACCGTTAAATATGATGACAAGCATTTCCAGGCCTACAACAACCTGGGAGTCATATACTTCATCACCGGCAAGTCAAAGGAAGCGGAACAGGCGCTGAAAAAGGTCGCCCAGCTCCGCCCCAATTACGCCAAGGTCTATAAAAATCTCGGAGTGCTGTACGATCTGAAATTGAAGGATCCGGGTCAGGCCATAGCCAACTACAAGAAATACCTCAAACTGCGGCCCAATGCCCCCGAACGAAGGGTGGTAAAGATCTGGATCGCGAACCTGGGAGGTTGATCATGAAAAGGAACATAACCGTAGCTGCTTCTCTGTTTTTTCTCCTCCTGGCGGGGATTCTGATCTCCCAGGAGGCCAAGATAAGGATCGCCATCACCAGCTTCGACACGCTCACCTTTGAGGCGGATTCCGAGAAGCTGGGCAACGTCTCGGCCGGTATCGTGGAGAACAAGGTGGCCGGTATAGACCGGTTTCAGGTACGCAAGAGGGGGGATATCCAGGATTACATAGACAAGCTGCAGCAGGCTCAGCTGGGCCTGTCCAATCCGGACTCCGTCAAGGGGATGGCCAAGAGCCTCAAGGTGGACTATCTGACCGTCGGCTCCGTCTACAAGTTCGGGACCCACTGTGAGGTCGACGCCCGGGCGGTAAACATCGACGACTGGACCATCGTCCATTCCGCCGGCTGCAACTCGTTCAGCGCCGACGCAGCAGCGGATTTCATCGGCCAGGACATCATGTATACCTTCACCAAGGAAAACCTGGACAAAAAGGAGAAGGAAAAAGCGGGTTCCTACACGGTAGAGGTCTTCGAGTTCAAGGATGATACCAATCTTTCCGAGGACGGGGGATACGGCGAAGGATTTGCGGAGATCCTCAACAGCGAGCTGGGGGCCCTCAACAACATCTCCGTAATCGAGCGGACCCACTCCAAGGCTCTCATCATGGAAAAATCCCTGGAGATGGCGGGAATCATTGAAAACGACAAGTCCTTCGACGTATTCCGAAAGAGGAATGTCCAGTACATGCTCCGGGGAAACATCAAGAGCTTCAAGGACGTTATCTGCATAAACTACGAGGTACGAAACACCTCCAACAGGAAACTGGTTTACATGGAACACCGTGAGATCGGATCGATCAAGGCTCTTCGCCCCCTGGCGCGAAGCATAGCCAAGCAGGTAGAAGACGCTCTCAATAATAAAATCGGAACGCTCAGCCTGACGACAAAGCCCTCAAAAGCCAATCTCGTGCTGGACGATGCCCCTGCAGGCATGGCTCCCCTTCTGATGTCCCTCTCCCGGGGCAAACACACCGTCAAAGTGTCCCTGCCGGGTTATGAAACCGTCGTTCAGGAGATCGACATAAAACCGAAGAAGATCAACAAGATAACCATTAAAATGCCGCCCATCAGCACCAAGCTGTTAAAAGTCGCGGCACAATACGAAAAGAGAAAGGACTACAAAACGGCCGTGCAGAAATATCAGGAATTCATCGATCAGTACAACGAAACCCGGGAGGCCAATCAGGCCTATTACCGAATGGGCCATGTGATGCTGATCAACCTGAAAAACTACAGCGATGCACTGAAAACCTTTCAGACGCTGGTCAACCGGTATCCAGATGCCATGACCCGTGCAGAGGCCTATTTCGGAATGGCCAACACCTATCTCGCCATGGGCAACAGAGCCAAGGCCAGAGAGACGATCAGTTACATAATCGAAAAATATCCGGAAACCTTTGCCGCCGAGGAGGCAAAGATGCGGAAAAACGAGTTTTAATTGCGCCATAGCCATGGGATAACAGAATGAATTTTTAAGAACGGAGCCTTATTCTGCTGTAAACCCGTCAAGTTGTCAGCATCTCCGCGGGTCTTGCAGCAGGTCTTTGATATAAAGAATACTGTACAATCTACTAGCGAGGAGGGGTAGTTTATGTTACACAAAAAGCTTATCGGTTGTTTCACCCTTTTGCTGTTCATTGCAGCCATCGGGTGTAAATCCACCAAGAAACCAAAATACGAGCCCTATAAACCGGCAGTAAAGAAATACACACCGGTAGAACCCGTCATTAAGGAAAACCGGTATGAGCCTCCCAAGGCTCCCATATTGAAAATCGAGATCGGCATGCACAGCAGCGTCATCCGTGGCATTGCGCTGGACGCCCGCAATAAATACATGGTAACCGCATCCGATGACAGAACTGTCCGTGTTTGGGACTACAGGAAGAAAAAACTCCTGAAGATACTCAGACCCCCTATTTCCAAAGGGGTGGACGGTATGCTCTATTCCGTGGCCATTTCCCCTGATGGAAAAACGGTGGCCTGCGGCGGATGGACCGGCTATGATTGGGACCGGAGCAATTCCATCTACATTTTTGATCGGGCTTCAGGGAAGATGACCAGCCGACTGACCGGTGTTCCCAACGTTATCGACCGGCTGCTTTTCTCCCCCAGCGGGAAGCATCTGGTAGCGACCTTCGGCGGAAGCGGGGGCATACGGGTCTATCAGATCCCCGGATACTCCCTCATAAAAACCGAGTATTACCGAGGCCGCACGTACGGGGCGGATTTCGACCGAAAAGGACGGCTGGTTACGATCTGCTATGACGGCTACATCCGTCTTTACGATCCCAATTTCAACCTGATCACCAAGAAATACACGGTTTCCGGCTACAATCCCTTTTCCGTGGCATTCAACAAGGACGGAAGCAAGATCGCCGTCGGATACAACGATAAGACCAAGGTGGACGTCTTTTCGGGAACCGATCTGAAATTTCTTTACACCCCTGACACTACCGGGATAACCCGGGGCAATCTCTCCGCCGTAAGCTGGTCCGGCAACGGGAAAATGCTTTTCGCGGGAGGGATGAACTGGAATCCCACTCTGAAGAAGTACATGATCCGCATCTGGGACGGCGAGGGCAAGGGAAAATACACCGATGTTCCCGCATCCCAGGACACACTGATGCAGATGATCGAGGATAACAAGAAGAATGTGGTTTATGTTACCGGCGACCAGATCATCGGTGTCTGCAGCCCCAAGGGGAAGGTGACCATCATCAGAACCGGGGAGATGGCGGATTATCGCGACAATATCTACAACTTCCGAATCTCTGCCGACGGTTCCGTGGTTCAGTTCGCTTATTCCCAGTACGGAAAAGAACCGGCCCAGATAGATCTGAAAAACCGGAAGCTTACCCAGAACCCCACCATCGACTACACTCTGGAAGCGCCGGTGGACAGCAAGACGGGCATCTACGTAAGCAACTGGAAGAATTACACCTATCCCCGGATAAACAACCGCAACATCCGGATGCAGTCCTACGAAAGAGCTCATTGCACCGACATATCCCCGGACGCCACTTCGGCGGTGATCGGCGCGGACTGGAATATCTACCATTACAGCGCCACGGGCTCCTATCTATGGGCCATACAGATACCCGCCGCCTGCTGGAGCATCAACATTACCCCCAACGGGAAAACGGTGGTAGCCACCCTCTCCGACGGTACCATCCGCTGGTACCGCCTCTCGGACGGAAAGGAACTGTTGGCCTTCTTCCCCAGCAAGGACAAAAAGCGCTGGATAGCCTGGTCCCCCATGGGTTATTTCGATTCCAGCGAAGGGGCTGACAACATGATCGGCTGGCACCTGAATCAGGGTAAGAGCACGGAAGCCAAGTTCTACCCCATTCTTCAGTTTGCAGAAGAATACTACCGTCCCGACGTGGTCAAGGAAGTCATCACCAGCGGAGACCCGGATTATGTTGTGATTGCCCGGATCGGCGTCAAGCCGGCTAACATCCGCTACCTGGTTACGGACAAGGCCAAGGCCGAAGAGGAGGATATCACCAACAAGACCCAGATAGGAACGGTTGGGAAGGTGCTCCACGGACGTAATGAGATTTTGGTAAAATCCGGCAAGGCGGGCGAGCTGATGCAGATGGGTGACAAGGTATTCGTCATCGTCAACGGCAAAAAGGTCGTCTTAAGCGTTGAGTTCCCCATGCAGACCGTGGCCAAATGCAAGGTTCTCACCAAGCACAAAGCCTGGCTCCCCTCCATACGGAAAGACATGCCCGTATACAAATGAGACCGGCTAATTGCAAATCGACGAAATCGAAAAACCTCCTCCTCAGCGGGGAGGTTTTTTTTATCTCAACAGCACTCTCCAAAGCGCATCATCTCATTGAAAAAAAAGTGGCACCTCTTCATTTTTCCCTCAGGAATACTTGACAAAATAAATCCCATCAGGTATGTGGATTGTTTCAATACCTTTGCATAGAAAAATTTTTTACTGTCCTATCCGCGGACCCTACAGCCGTGCCCTCATCTTAACGAACCGGCTGACGCGGCGACAGGAAAGAGATATTGGAAACTTCAAATCACAGGAGAACATCAGCGTGAACGATAAAATTTTCTGCGCCAACTGCCTCAACTGCATCGTTATCCGGCAGTATGAATCCGAACCGGACAGATATGTCCTGAGAGTCAAATGTCTCAAGAAAAAATGGGTAAAAAGGTCCGGAGAGGAGAAGCTCTACAAGTATTTTACTGTAGCCAGAAGAATTATGGATGATTGCGACGGTTTCGTCGAGGCCGGCGAACTCTTCCCTTACATTAAGAATCTGAGAAAGGAACTCCCCATAAAGGATGAAATCTATTCATTGAAAGGTTAATTATGGCTTCCCGAGGCTTCAAAGGCGGCATTCACCCTCCCGAAAATAAAAAGTTTTCTGAGAATAAGGCTTTTGAGAATCTATCCGTTCCCCATACCTGCTTCATTCCCCTTCAGCAGCATATCGGGAAGGCCGCCGTGCCAGTTGTCAGCCCGGGAGATATGGTCACGGAGGGGCAGCTCATCGGGAGTGCCGACGGAATGATCAGCGCCCCCGTCCATGCCTCCATTCCCGGCAAGGTTCTGGAGATAGCCGGTTATCCCACCGTCTATGCCCCCTCTACCCCCTGCGTGGTCATCGAGGCAGAAGGCTCGTTTTCCACATTCAAAGAGGATGATACGGGTGTTTGGAAAAACCTGGGAAGGGAGGAAATCCTCTCCCGAATCAGGGATGCAGGGGTCGTCGGCATGGGAGGCGCCGCCTTCCCAACGTCAGTCAAGCTGTCACCCCCGGACAACAAGAAAATTGACACCTTCATCGTCAACGGCGCGGAATGCGAGCCTTATTTAACCGTAGACGACATGCTGATGCAAACCCATTCCCGGGAGATTATCGAGGGCATTCAGATCATACTCAAGGTTCTCGGAATTGAAAAGGCATTTATTGGAATAGAAAAAAACAAGCCCGCAGCCATAGCCTCCCTTAAGGAGGCTCTGACCCAAATCAATCCTTCAGAAAAGATTGAAGTCTGCCCCCTGAAAACGAAATACCCCCAGGGAGCCGAAAAACAGCTCATCAGGAGCATAACCGGCCGGGAAGTACCCTCGGGGGGATTGCCCATGGATGCCGGCGCGGTTGTGAACAATGTCGGAACGGTCTTTGCCCTCCGGGAGGCCGTCGTCATGAATAAACCCCTTATTGAGAGGTATCTCACTCTCACCGGCAGCATTGTCAACAAACCGGGCAATTACAAAGCGCGCCTGGGAACGAGGATTGCGGATATAGTGGAAGAAGCCGGCGGACTGAAAGAAGAGCCAGCAAGGATCATCATGGGCGGCCCCATGTGCGGGATTGCCCTTTACAGTATGGATGTACCCGTCGTCAAGGGGACATCCGGCCTCCTTTTCCTTTCGCGCAGCGAAACCCGTGCCCATCAATATCAGGCATGTATACGCTGCGGCAGATGTGTCGGCATCTGCCCTTCGGGCCTGATCCCCTGCGACCTGGGGAATGCCATGGAAAAGAACAGGCTTGACGTCTTGGAAGAGTTGAATCCTTTCGACTGCATCATGTGCGGTTCCTGCACATACGTCTGTCCGTCCCGAAGACCTCTCAGCCATTTTATTAAACTGGCCCAGCAAAAGCTCCGGCTGAAGAAATAGGGACTGATCCCGGCCGCTGCAGGATCAGAAGATCTATCCAGGTTTTAAAATGATAGATCTTTTTGGCATATCCCGTGTATGCCGGCGGCCAGTTCCTGATCGTGCTATAATCAAGATCACTATTGATGGTAATGGATATGGAAACGAAGAAAAACGAAACCCCTGCCGAAAGCCCCGAGCTGATACTCTCCAATCCTCCCCATATCAGGTCCGAACAATCCGTAAGGTCCATCATGTGGATGGTCGTGCTCTCACTGACCCCTGCCGCCGTATACTCGGTGTTTTTATTCGGACTCAACGCTCTGCTGATGATGGTCATCGCGGTAGCCGCCGCGGTCCTTTCGGAAGCCCTTTACCAGTTTCTGATGAAAAAACCGATAGCGGTCACCGACGGTTCCGCGGTCACAACAGGACTCCTTCTGGCCATGAACATCCCGCCAGATGCCCCACTCTGGATTGCCGGTATAGGCTCCGCTTTTGCCGTCATCATTGCCAAGCAGCTCTTCGGCGGTCTGGGCTTCAACATTTTCAACCCCGCCCTGGCTGGACGCGCCTTCCTTCTGGCATCCTGGCCCGTTTACATGACCACCAAATGGCATAAGTTTACACCCACCAATTCCCTTTCTCAGGACATCACCAACCTGGCAGGACTGCCGGATAAGGCCTTTGACGCCATCACCGCCGCCACGCCCCTGGGCGCCCTGAAAGAAGTCCCCAAGCTTCTGGGCGATCTCAACGTGGCCCCGGAATCCCTCTACAAACTCATCTTTTCCGAGAAGATGCTGAAGTCCCTTTTCATGGGAAACATCGGCGGGTGCATCGGCGAAACCTCCGCCCTCCTGCTTCTGATAGGTGCGCTCTTTCTTCTCTACAAGCGCATCATAACCTGGCACATTCCCGTCAGCTATATCGGCACTGTAGCCCTCATCATGCTGGCCTATTACTCCTTTGCCCGGATACCCGGTGCGGAAAATATCAGTCATTTTACCCTCAAAGCGGTTCTCTTTCATGTGCTTTCCGGCGGACTTATCCTGGGAGCCTTCTTCATGGCCACGGACATGGTTACCTCCCCGGTCACAAAAAAGGGGATGATCCTTTTCGGCATTGGCTGCGGCGTTCTGGCCTCGGTTATAAGGCTTTGGGGGGGATATCCTGAGGGGGTATCTTATTCCATTCTCCTTATGAACGCCGTTGTTCCCCTCATAGACCGGTTCACAAAACCCAGAGTTTTCGGTAAATCCAAACAGCAGTAAGGGAGGACAGGGATTAGCATGCAGACCATATTAAAACCTACACTGATTATCGCCCTGATCGCCTTTGCGGCCTCCATGGCGCTCTCGCACATCAACAAGGTAACCCTCCAGCGGATCAAGGAACGAGAACTGCAGAAGAAGGAGGAGGCCCTCAAAATAGTCCTCCCCGGCTATACCATTGTGGAGAAGGACAAGGTCCTCCAGGTGGAGGGAAAGGATTTCCGCTACAGCCGCGCTGAAAAGCAGGTGGACAAGGATGTAGTAAGCGCCTATGCCTTTGAAACCGAGAAAGCGGGCTACAGCGGACTTATCAAATCCGTCATCGGAGTGGATGAAAACATGAAGATCCTGGGCATGGCCATCATTCAGCAGTCGGAAACACCCGGCCTGGGGGCCCGCTCCGTTGAGATCGCCAGCAAGGAGACCTTTTTCGGCCACTTCTTCGGTTCCTCCGCCGCCGGGACGGGTGAGGTCCTTGCCCCCTGGTTTCAGGAGCAGTTCAAGGGCCTGGATCTATCCAGGAAAATCGGTATTATGAAGAAGGGCGAATGGCGTTCCGAAAACGAAGCCCTGAAAAAGGAACTCCTGGAAAGCAACTCCGTCTCCGCCATTACCGGCGCCACCATTACCACCAAAGCCGTTCGGGACAGCCTGGAAATCAAGACCGAAATTTTAAAGAAGTTGATCCAGATGGAGACCGAGAAGAGGAAGGAGGATAAGAAGAAAAAATGAACCTGCTCAGACTGATTACCGACGGAATCTGGAAAAAGAATCCTATCCTGGTCATTGGAATCGGCATGTGCCCCACCCTGGCGGTTTCGACCTCCATTTCCAACGCCCTCTGGATGACACTGGCTGCCACCTTCGTTCTCATCATGTCCAACATCCTTGTTTCGATGATCAAGGGAATCGTTCCCTCGCACATACGCATCCCCATTTTCATAACCATCATCGCGACCTTCGTCATTGTCGTGGAACTGACCCTCAAGGCCTTTCAGCCGGATGTGGACAAGGCGCTGGGGATCTTCATCCCCCTCATCGTTGTCAACTGCATCATCCTGGGAAGAGCCGAGGACTTCGCGTCGAAAAACTCTGTCCTCTATTCGGCTATCGACGGGATCGGGATGGGCCTGGGATTCGGTCTGACCCTGACGGTTCTGGCCTTTTTCCGGGAGATCCTGGGCGCCAATAAACTACTGGGCTACACCCTGATACCCGGAATGGAACCCTCTCTGGTCATGATCATGGCGCCGGGAGCCTTCTTTACGCTGGCTTTTATGCTCTGGGGCATGAACGCCATCAAATCCCGCGGCAAGAGGTAACAGCATGGAAATCAAGATCCTTTTCACCATACTCCTGAGCACGATTCTCATCAATAACTACGTCCTTTCCCAGATTCTGGGACTCTGCCCCTTCCTCGGGGTTTCCAAGAAGCTGGACTCGGCAGTGGGCATGGGGCTGGCCGTCATCTTCGTCATGACCCTGGCCTCCTTCTTTACCTTTCTCATCTACAAATTTTTCCTGATCCCCTACGATATAACCTATCTCCGCACCATAGCCTTCATCCTCGTCATTGCGGGACTGGTTCAACTGGTGGAAATGGTCATTGAGAAGGTTTCCCCCGCCCTCTATCAATCTCTGGGGATTTTCCTCCCTCTCATAACCACCAACTGCGCGGTTCTGGGAGTGGCGGTCCTCAACATCAATTCCGGTTTTGTGGATGCTAATCTGGGGCTTCTGAAGTCGGTGGTTCAGGGCTTCGGCGCGGGGGTGGGTTTTACTCTAGCCCTCCTGCTCATGGCGGGCATCAGGGAGAGGCTGGAGATGGCGGATATCCCCGAAAATCTGAAGGGTCTCCCCATTACCTTCATTATCGCCGGGCTCATGGCCATTGCCTTTCTCGGTTTTTCAGGAATGAAGATCTAATAGACGATTCGGTAGTAAAAGAGAATAATATCCCTTCCATAGAGAAGGGATACGATTAGCCCGATGGCCAGGAAAGGGGCAAAGGGGAGCTTGATGCGGAGTCCCCTGCCGGACTTAAACGCGTAAACCACCCCGATGACAGAACCAGTGATAAGGGCCGCCTCCAGCACAACGATGGACTGCTCAAATCCCGTCAGTAGTCCTATAACCGCCGCCATTTTGATATCCCCGCCCCCGAAGCTGCCGGGAAAGAAGAGGAGTACGATCAGGAAAAACGCCGCCATCAGGACGAAACCCAGAAGATGCTCGCTGACCGATGAATTCATCATATTGAGAACCGTGGGATAGATTACCAGGAGCAGAAAGGCCAGCATAAGGGGGTTGGGGATGATCATGCGTTTGATATCCACCAGTGCCAGGGTGATGGACAGCCCGCAAATGAGGAAGATGAATACGGAATACGCATTGATCCCCTGTTTCATCGCCAGCACCACGCACAGGGTACCGTAGAGCGCCTCCATGAGAGGATAGGCGATGGGGATGCGCTCACGGCACTCGCTGCACCGCCCCCCGCCGATGACAAAACCGAGTAGCGGGATCAGCATATGAGGATGAATGCGGTTTTTACAATAGGGGCAGCTGGATGGTGTCAATAGGGCTCTGACCCCTTCCTCAGAGAACTGCCCGTTAATATACCTGAGGGCCAGGGTGTAAAAAAAACTGCCCCACGCGGCGCCGAATATGAAAACTCCAATCCATTTACCGATTTCCATCGAACTCCCTGCCCGATGCCATTATTTTTATCTCAACCTGTTTCATTCCTTCCTGACCTTTTTGGGGTTCGTAAGGGAGCAGTTCCTCCAGGAGAACCCTATTCCCCGAAATACCATAGTCTTCCAGCTGACGTACGATTTTTTTATATCGCTTTTCCCAGTAATAGGAAGACTTCTTTTCCCGGCTGTCCGTCAATCCCTGAACCCTGATGATTGACCGGTCGAAGATATAGGCCGTCAGTGCTACAGTTTTCAGCCGAACACTGTCCAGATGACTCACATCGGTTTCATTATTGGGATAATTCATTCTTAAGCCGCTGTAAAGGACCATTCCCGATCCCGATAGCTTCCCTTTATGCTTGTCGGCTTTATCCTTGGATTTTTTCTTTTTTTTCTTCTGCTTGAAATACTCCTGATAGAGACCGCTCAGAATACTGGAATATTTTACACGGCTGGTTTGTGACAGGCCTTTAACATATCCGCTCGCCTTCCATACCCTGAAAGACAGCTCCTGAAGATCACCATAGCCCCAGGGAGCATCATCGGTAAGCTGGAAATAGTCCGCGTTGGTCTCAAAACCCGCCCCAGTCCAGCTCTCGATAAGCTTTCTGGCGTTATCCCCCGTGATACCGAAAGCAGTTTCCACTATTCTCTGGGCATGGTCCTGATTATTCTGAGCCTCTTTAACTCCCTCGAACCAGCCGCGGACAAATTTTTCCAGAATATCCGCCCTCTGAACGAGCAAACCCTCCCGGACAACGAATACTCCCGGAATCAACCTGCCCGCATCCTCCGTTGAAAAAATCTTTACAAGATCCCGCCGCTTCAATCGGGACTGCCAAAGGGGTGAGGAGAGGAATCCCGCATCGGCTTCGCCTTTATCCAGAATCCGGATCACGTCGGTATCTGAAAGGACGAATTTCCAGTCAACATCCTCCCTTTTGATCTGATTGTTTTGAAGCAGAAGCAGAAGCAGGAAATGTCCGGCACTCCCCTTGATACAGACGAGACGCTTCGCTTTCAGATCGGAAACAGCCCGGATGCCTTCTCTCACAAACAGGGCATGATGTCCCTGCGAATAGCCGTAGAGCATGAAAACCGCAGGATTGAGACAGGGGTAAGCAGGGATACGCTGAGGCAATACGGGTGCTTCGGACCAGATCACATCAACCTGATTCTTGCCGAGCATTTCCAAGCCTTCATCCTGACTGTTGACCAGAATGAAGCGTACATCGACGGCATATTGTTTTGAAAACAGCGAGTCGCGGTTTTCCTTCATCCCTCCATTGGCCACCAGGCCTCCGGTAAAACCGCCGCAGGGATATACGGCCACCCGGAGGAGGCGGTCGGCTGAAGGGGTCTGATCCCGAATCATATCCTCCCCGACAACGGCACATCCGCTGGATTTAAAAATGCTCATCCACCCCATAACGTGACCTGTCAGAAGCAGGAGGCATACAGCGAGGACGAGAATCAGAAACCGTGCCGGGAAGGCGAAACGTATGAATTTCAAGATAGTATCCCTTATCATGTTAGTCTTGCATCGGCAGATGGCCCAGGCAAGACATCGCCTGATAGCTTTATTGGCGCGGGAAGGATTGTAAACTATTTTATTCCTCCCGCTGCGGAAAAAAGAGGAGGGTTGTCGCTTTAGAGGCTGATGTAGTAGTTGAGGCCGAAAATCAGGAAATCGCCCTGAACACTGATAGTGTGTTTCGGCGTTGTGATCACCGCGCCGGTGCTGTCGAGACCGTCGTTCTTGATAGTGTGCGAACGGCCCTCCTGATGTATCCATTCGACGGACATGGTAAATCTTTCATGTACCGGCACCTCGGCTCCCAGCATGATATGATAGCCCACGAAGGTAGCCGTGTAGCTGTCGCGTCTGTCCTTGGAAAGCCCGTAGTTCTGAAACGAGAAGGCGCCCTGAACCGGTTCCGACTGGGTAATGGTCACACTGGCCTGGTGAAGCGTCGGCCCGGCCCCTATGAAGAAGTTGGTCTTTTTATTCAGAGGGACGAGAAGCCCCAGGGTAACCGGATAGGAGTTCTGATAGGTTTTAATTTTTATGGTGTTCTTTACACCGCCCGGCGGGGTTATGGAACCCTTTATGGACTGGACGGGGCTCGTGTAATGACAGCCCATACGGATGAGGAAGAAATTAAACTGATATCTGAAATTGAACCCGAACACCGGTGCATAGGGAACGGACATCTGTTTGGCGGTAGTACCGTCATTGGCATTGCGGTACTGCTCCATGGCCATGTTGTACTCCGCGATATCCCCCTCGAGATTATTGGGGTCATAGGTAGCACCCATATTGATCCCCACGGATAGTTCCCCGATAGCGAAAGCAGGTCTCGCACCGGCACAGACGACCGCTGCTGCGGCACAAAGGAGCAACCATGTTTTCCAGCATATTTTCATCATAGCTTCGTCAGCATTCGGATGTCCTATCCTTCAGAACCAGTTTGTCCTTTTGATGACATCACCCTATATGGAATAGAAATAATAGGAAACTCCCAGATGGAACCGGTATCCCGTAAAATCGATACGGGCAAAGTCCGTGGAACCATCGCTGGTTGTCCCGTCTTTGACGACCTGGGAACTCCCCTTGTAATAGCTCAGTATGGAACTTACGGCAAACTGATCATTGAAAAAATACTCCCCTTCGAGGAGAATCACCAGGGGAAGTCCCCATCCCTTGAAGGACCCCTTCCGTTCTACCGTATCCGATGAAAACTTGTTCTGGTAAACCGCGTTGGCGTATGCCACCCCACACCCGAAGGCGATTTTAAAATCCTTCCAGAAGGGAATGCTCAACCCCATCGTTACGGGGACATCCCACTGACTGAACTTATAGGAACAGGTGAGCTCGCGGGTGGTGCCGCTGTCATCGTATACGGTCTTCCCAGATCCCCCGTAGACCGCCATGACATAATTGCCGGCAATCCGCAGCTGATAATAATCATAGAAAAGAACCTTGAACTCGGCGCCGCCGGCCACACCCATCAGCCTGTTGATGCGGGAGGTGCTGTAGCCCTCCTGGGAACGGTTCATCCCGTCCAGACCGTTCTCGGACTGGAAGTCGTTCTTCTGCACGGAGGAGTGCAGATTCCCTCCCAGGGAAGGGGCATATCCCGCATAGAATCCCAGGGCATAGTTTACCTTCTCGGCAAAGAGGGGTGTGGTTAAGAGAACCGCAAGGATTCCCGTCAATATCAGCCTGATTCTCATTTTAATGGTCCGTGATCTCCTTACTGCCGGGGTTTTCCCAGCACCCGAGAAAAGCCGGCTCGGCATCATTCATTTCCAATAACAGAATATCACGTCTATTCAAATGCGGCACACTCCCGGAGAGCACCGCTTTAAATCAAGTAGTACATCACACCGAAAAGGATTCGATGTCCCGTATAGTCGATGTGAAGATTCTTCCAGCCATAGGTTGTCTGAGTCTTCATGACCGCCCCCGATCTGGCATCGATGTATTCCCATTCCATATAGATCTTCATCGAAGAGACCAGAGTAAACTCAATGCCGGTGATGAAACCGTATCCCAGGGCCGTCGTGTTGATCTCCTCCTTGGTCCCGTCGGCCATAACGATCTGGCCTGACCCGAGAAAATAAGCCGCACCACCCCCCATGTAGAATTCCCCCATGTCCTTGACGGGAAAGCGAAGCCCCAGAAAACCCGGTATGGCGGTATACTCCAGTTTGGAAGTCTTGATCTGGCTGGAGTCCTCATAAACCTTGCCCTTATTGAGAAGGAAGGTCGTATCAATGCCGGTTCTCAGAAAAACGAAGCTCATATTGGCCTTCAGGGATATGCCGGCCAGGAGATTGTTCTGAGGGTCGGTCTGCATTCCGGATTCCTGATCGCTCAGTTTTCCCACATCATGCTGACCCCCCAGATGCACGCCTATACCAAGAATATCGTCGGCATAGAGGAAGCCTGAGAAGCAGGCCCATAAAATCATCGTTGTCAGGATTATTCTGCTCATAGATACCGCTCAAATTTCCATCTCATTTATTCCATAAAAAGGATTTACGTCAAGTAGAATATTACAACCCTCCGGAGAGCGGTAAAAAAAAGGTTGAAGATGTTCCAGAGCGGTAATACAATGGAGGGGTGGGCTGAAACGGGAATGCTCCCGATAAAGCAAGGAAGAACGATTTAACAGTATCCATATACCCGGGCAGGCTGCAGAAAAAGTGAACGAAGAGAGAAGAAAATTTATCCGTATATCCACCGACAAGATCAGGATCAAGATCCGGAAATTCACGGGCCGAATCGATTCCCAGTATTACAATGTAAGTAACTTCAGCATCGGCGGTGTTCTGGTCGTCTACGAGGAGCCCCTTGCCCCCGGTGATTATGTAATGCTGACCATTGACGCCCTGGAAAAGGGTTTTCCCCATCTGGTAAAATGCGTGGCCACGGTCAACCGCGTTGTAGAACAGGACGGCAGGTACGATACAGCCCTGGAGTTCGTAAAAATCAACAATGATGACCTGAACTACCTCAGGAGCATCACGGGAGAAGACAATGCTTGACGATTACCCCAAGAGGATAATCCTCAAGGATCACAGCGAATGTTCCTTCCATACGGAATGGGGGCATGACAAAAAGGGACTGGAGGATTTTTTTAAACGGGTATCCACTGACGATTTATGGGTTCTTAAGAGGGATTACACACAGCCTGAATCCCTTGACAAATTCCTGCAATCCCTGGAGAACCAGGAGGGGATACGCCTCTTTGCCTACCAGAACGGTAAAATCATCGGGATGGGGGGAATCCAGTATACACGTTTCGGCGCCTACAAAAACATCGGAGAGGTTGAAATTCTGATCGATGAGGATTACAAGAAGAACCGCCTGGGGACATGGATCATCCTGGAACTCATCAGCCTCGCCTCTTCCCTGCACCTGGAGCTCCTCAGGATCGAACTGATCGCAGGCAAGGATGATCCCGCCATCATAGCCTCGCGGCGGCTGAACTTCACGCCCCAGGCCACGCTGAAGAACTATCTCCGGGACCGGAAGGGCCGATTTGTGGACCTGGTGATCCTCATCAAGGAAATCGCCGAGGAATGGAGCGATTTTTAGGTCTTATACCTTGAAAAGGGTTTCGGCCTTTTTTTTGCCCGTAAGCCGTTCGTAATCATCGTA
>CALCJG010000321.1 GCA_937967705.1 uncultured Spirochaetia bacterium | reverse complement strand
GGGGCTTTATAGGCATGAAGAAGAGGGGGTGATACAGCGATTCCTGCATCTTATTGCTGTCGTAATTCTGCAGCTTTTTCATCTTCTCCTTGGTTTTGGCGGCGATGGTTTCCGGAGGCTGATGCTCGTACATCCCCGACAGGACATCCTGAATGTCCCGGTCCAGTATCCCCTGGGGGAAGATGGAATGCTTGAGGCGGAAGAGGGTGATGGCCAGAGCGTCGCACTCCATGTCGTAATAGCGCTTACCGTCCATGTAATCCGCGCAGGCAAGCCCCTCGGATATGATGGCCCCGAACTCCCTGGCTGCTGCTTCCCGCTCCTCTTGAGTAAACGGTTCGGCCTTGATCTCGCTGATGTGCTCCAGCTTGAAACGGTCTATATAGTAATCATCGTTCTGGTCAGCCTCCCGGCACATCTCATCCAGCAGATCATAGACCTTGTAGGGCTCGCAGTTCTCCACGGGCATCTTGTACTCCATCCAGAGCTCGTCCCCCTTGAGAACGGTCTGGGCCAGAACCATCGCGGAAAAATTGCTCTCAATCATCTGCCTCATCGACGGCAGTCTGAGGGAGGATGAGTTGAACTTGAGGAAAGGTACCTCTACGGAGAAGTTCTCCCCAGTCATCTTCAGGTGAACATTGACCGATCCGTGTGGAATGGTGATGTCCAGATCCGGCCCATCGGGAATGGTAACGGGCGGATTGATATACCGCAGGAGATGCACAACGGATTTCTGATACTCCCCCTTCTCGTAGCAGTCCATGGAGGTATACCAGTCATCCAGTGAGACACTTCGGTTGTAGCGTGAAATCGGCTGAGTGTAACTGAGAGATTTATCCATCGCATTTCTCACTTATTAGAATTTTTAATAAAAGCGTCCCCCGGCATTGACGCAACAACCCCCATTAACGATCATGGAGAATGCCGTCGTATGCATATTACAGATTTTGGGAGATACGATATGCTCTATACTGTAATGCCTAATCCGGCGTATGTCAAGAAAATAATATTTTCCCGGAAATTATGATAAGCGGAATTTCCATACCGCTTTCCCGGTTCTGGGAACGAGAAAAGGGTAATAATCGGGGGGATGGGCAAATTGATATTGGGGTTGATCTTTATACTGTCCTCTGATAGTATACTTCGACTATCATCTGGGGGCTACAGCCATGAGAAAAACGATCTTTTCTTTCCTTTCAATCCTTACCCTGCTCCTCGTTCTCCGGACCGTGACGACAGGTCGGAGCGGATCGGTGATCCGTTATGACGAAATCAACAGCCGTTACACCATCCTGGGCCCCCTGGGCCGGGAATTGGGATCCGTACTGGTGCTGGAGGTGGAAAAGGTTCAAACAGGGGAAAAATCGGACCCTCCCGTCCTGGAAGTCCGGTCCGTCAACGGGAAGTCACTGGCAAAACCCGTACGGCTCCGCTACCGCATGCTGATAGCCCGGGACCGCTTCGAAGCGGGTAAGCAGTACAAAATCAAAGCCTATCAGGACGGTTCTTTCCAGGGCACCCCGGCGGGGGTGTTGAAGGACATCCTCTTTCAAACCTCGGAGTATCGCTTCGGGGTCACGCTGGTGGTGTATCAGTATCTCAAATGAGGGTGTCAATTCCGGGAGCGGGCAGTCAGAGTTTCGGGCTTATCCCTCCCCTCTGAGGATTTTCTTCAGCAGGAGCGCCGCCTGTCGGAACCCCCGGCGGTCCTGATCATCCGGCGCTTCCGTACCGTGCTTCCCGCAGATGAGGGGGAAGAGGTCCCGCTCTTCGGAGAGCTCCCCCGAAACACCGGCGACCCTGAGGAGCGCCTCGGCAGCGTGATAGCGCACCAGATAATCCTCATCGCAGACCGCACCGACAAGGATTTCCAGGAGATCCTCCGGCAGCCACTCCTTCGGGGGACGGTTATCCCCGGCGCTCCCCATGGCTATCTTCAGGTCCACAAGGGCATCGATACGGCAGCTCCAGCCGAATGCCGGATCCCGGATAATCGCCCTCAGCACGTCGAGGGCCTTTTCGCTGGGCCCGAGGATGAGCAGATGTTTGGCGATGCTCGAAGCGGCATAGGGGTTCCGCTCCCGATCGAGGACCTCCTCCAGGGCCCGGCGGCAACGCTCCGTCCCCAGGAGCACGGCAGCGCGGCCCAGGTATTCGTCATAATCCCGGGACAGCCTCCCGGCGATCAGCGCCTCGGCGGCCCCCCGCTCCTCCGGGGGAAGCATCGAAAGGGCCCTTTCCACGCAGGAATAATCAGGCCCGTCATGCCACTCCATGTAGGGATCGCGCTCCTCATCCAGAGCGCTGATGAGCCGCTGCAGGCCCTCCTGTCCGAAGGGGGGCGCCTCCTGAGGCGTCTCTCCAGAGGCTGCCCTTCCAGTGGGTCCCGGCGGAAGCGAAGACCGATCCGATGAGATCGCCACGGAGGGATCATCCCGCTCCACCTTGTTGAAACAATCCCGCAGAAGCAGCCCTGCCCTTTCACCGGTTTCCTCGGCCGCTCCCTCCAGTATCAGGGAAAGCCGGCCTGTGCCTGTCAGATCGGCATCGAGGGTGAGATTTATCCCCTCGGGAAGCCGGGGGGTACAGGAGAAATCATGCCGTTCGGGTGATCCGCCATCCCCGCTACCTTGCTGAACATATCTCAGTTCCAGGGAGGCCTCCCCGGAATGGAGGGAAAACGCCAGGTCCAGGCCTCCCCGGCTGTTTTCGCTATACAGGCTCAGGGAGAATTCCGTGTCAGACCCCGTGATCAGGGTCAGGAGGGAATGGCAGAAGCAGACGAGAGTCCGCGCCTCTTCCGAGGCAATCCTCCCGGCAGCATCTCCCCCGACCTCCTCCCATCGCCCCCTTTCCGTCTTTCGATAACCCCGTGCGTGCCACTCCATACAATCCCCCCTTGCCTCAAAGGCAGGTATATTGTCCCTCCCCCGGGAAATAATGTCAAGACCGGTCAGGGCTCATGAGGGACTGGGAAGCCGCTTCAGGGCCCCTGAAGGACCCGACACAGGAAATCCGCCTCCCTGCCGGACATCCGCTCAAACTCCTCTCCGTGATAGGGGTCGAAATGGCCCACCCCGGGAGGGAGCGGCTCCAGACGGGCGTCCCTCATCCGGCCTGCTGTTTTCCGCACCCCCTCTGCGGGGATGAGGGAATCCGACTCGGAATAGATGACCAGCGCCGGGCAGGAAACGCCGGCGGCGTACCGGACCGGCCGGTAGAGAGGGAGGGTGATGAAGATGGAGGCGGGACACCGGTAGTTCAGCTCCTCCCAGTCCAGCTCCTCCGGGATCAGGTTTTTTATTCCCGGGAGGCAGTCGGGCTTGTTGAGCAGGGCAAATTCCTCCGGTCCCCCGGCGTAGAGGACTCGATGACGAGCCTTCCCGAGGGTAAAAACCATGGCAAGAAGATCCCCCAGACCGTGCAGAAAGGCCCTCAGGATATAGGAGAGGGGATAGTTCAGCCCGGAGGACAGTCCGTCCACGAAGGGAACCTGCATCACGATGGCCCGCACATCCCCCCGCCGCGCCGCCGTCACCAGGACATGACCGCCGCTGAAGGAGGTACCCCAGAGACCGATTTTTCCGGGATCGATGCTGTCCAGGGATTTGACATGATCCAGGGCCGCCTGCCAGTCCTCCAGATGCCTGCGGGGGCTTATGAGGTTACGGGGCTCACCGGCGCTCTCCCAGAATCCCCGGTAATCAAAAACGAAACAGGCCAGCCCCCGCTCTGCGAATCTCCGAGCGAAGGCATCCAGACGGAAACGCCGGTCTCCCCCGAGCCCGTGGGCCATAACGACTACCGGCGGCCTGATCACACCCTCGGGGAGATAGAGCCAGGCCGCGCAGCATTCCCCCCTGCTGATAAATTCCGTATCCAATCGACGATATGACGGCTCTTTCCGTTCTGTCATGACAGCCCTCCTCTCAGGTTTTCCATACCCCTTAAAATATGAAATATTATTCACATTGTCAACCAAAATATGAATTATTTTTCATGTTTCATTTGACTTTTCCCATTCCCGATGTTCTCATGAGACGTATCGCAGAAAAGGAGAGCGGATAAATCGACAGGCAAGAGGCAGTTTGGAATGGATGAGAGCAACCGGAAAGCCCGCATTCCCGTTCAAAAGAGGGGGATCGAAACGCGGGATCGCATCATCGAAGCGGCCATGGAACTGGTCAGCGAAAAGGGTTACTACAAAACCGGCGTGCCGGAGATCGCCTCCCGGGCAGGTATGGCCACCGGCACCTTTTACAGCTACTTCAACGACAAGAAGGAGGTGCTCCTGGCGGGGGTGGAGCGTTTCTACCGGGATGTGACCCGGCAGGTACTGTCCGCCGCCGGGGCGATCGAGGCGGCAGGGAAAAACGGACGGGATTTCATCCACGCCCTGCTCAGGGCCTTCTACGCCGCTCACGCCATACACCCTCGCCTGCACCGGGAACTGAGCGCCCTCATCCTGCTGGACCGGGACGTCGAGGAACTCAACCGGCGGGAGGAGGAAAAGGCCCATCAGCTCATACGATCACTCCTGGAAGACCACGGCAGCATCCTCTCAGTGGAGGATCTCGACGCTGCCTCCTTCATCCTGCTGCGCATCACCGACGAGATCATCCACCGGCTGCAGTTCTTTGATCCCCCGGTTGGAGAAGACCGGGTGCTGGGGGAACTGGAGGAGATGCTCTGCCGCTATCTCCTCAGGGAGCTCGGAAGCCGGAAAACCGGGGAAGGATGAGACATCTTACTGGCAGGCGGGATCGGGCTTGCCCCCGTCGCTGTGATAGGGCCCCTTCCCCGACGCCCTGCCCTTACGTACCTTTCCGTTTTCGAAAACCGTCTCTTCCCAGAGGACGCAGCCGTTGCCGGTGTAGGTGATTTTGCGGTAGGTCAGAACATTCCCCTTCCAGGAAAAATCGCGGCGGGTGTGGCTGTCCCTGTGGATCTCCTTATTCTTCTCCAGGCTGTAGACGATGATGGATCCGATGACATCGGTACCGGCATCCACAGCCAGGTAGCGGTGATCCCCGGAAACCGTAAAGCCGGTGGCCTCCGGATCCACTTTTAGCATTCTGATGGCTGGGTCTCCAGCCTTCCTGTAATAAAGCGGTACGGCATTCCCGTCCACCAGATCAGAGGAAACCCTCCAGACCAGAAAATCCCCGCCGGGGCTCACGTAGAGGTTATAATCGTAAGCGGCATAGCCCCCAAACACCCAGCCGGTTTTATCCCCAAACCTGACATGGAGCCAGAAGTCGGTTTTTTTACCGACCTCCGTCGCCGTCTTGGATTTTTTAATGACCGTAAAGAGATCCCCACGCCTGAGTTTTCCGACGGTTTTACCTTTCAAATCAGGGCTCGTACGAATACGCAGCCCCTCCACGGCAGAGACGCCGTAATCATCCGCTGCAGCAGAGACCGCCGCCGCGCAGAGGAAAACCAGCCACAGAAACATCACCACCGGTCTTTTCATAGGACCACCTTCCTGTTGAAATTCAGAACCTGCCGATCAGCTTAAGGGTAAAGGAACAGCCGGACAAGTTTTTTTTTAAAATTATATAACATTATCTTCCCCGTGTACAGATTCCATGGCTCCTGGTCCCTCATCCGGCTTGACAAAATTCGCATGTGTCCACAAATACATCCGATGTCGTTCAACTCCATGCTCCATATGTAAGGGACGTTATCGTTATAAACATGTACCGTAATAATAACCAGAGATAAGTGAAGGAGATAGAAATGAATTTTAAAAGGATTGCATTAGCTATGCTCGGTTGCCTGCTGATGACCGGTCTTCCGGGGATGGCAGGCCGCGCACAGGCCGCCGACTTTGCTGCCGGGATCATGACCTATTACGCCTTCTGGGAACCCGGTTTCCGTTCCCAGTACAGCGATTTCATCATCGACCCCCTCTTCCTCTACGGCCCCATGCTGCAGGTAACCTTTCTAGACAGATGGAGTCTCTCGGGACTCCTCCTCACCAACGATCCTCCAGGCACGAATATTCAATACACCCTGCGCGACACCGGTTCGGCAGGGCCCTATGCTGTTAAAACTAAAACCAAGGTTTCCCGAACCGATATGGATTTAGCTCTCACCTATGCAGCTCATCCCCGCCTCAAGCTCTTCGCGGGAATGAAGCATTTCACTTTTGACATCCGGGGAAGCGGAAGTGATATCAGCATAACCGAGGGCAACTACACCTTCTTCAACAACTCCAAAACCCAGGATTCCGGTGGCGACATGAAGAACCAGAGCACCGGAGGCGCAGCGGGACTGGGATACAATTACCCTCTCTCAGTGAATATAAATCTCGCTGTCAACGCGTCCTTTCTCTACACGACCACCAATATCCTGTATTTCCGCTACACTGACGCTGGAGGGATTTTAAATTCGTCCACAAGGGATTACAACTACAGGGGGACGGGCTGCAACACCACAGCTCAGATCTCCTATTATCTCAGCGGGTTCAGCACCTCCGTTTCCCTGGGTGGTCGCTTTCAGGTAACGACGTATAAACCCGTGGGAGATGCCCCCAGTCTGGCAACGGATTACTTTTACGGGGTTACCCTCTCCGCCCTTTATCTCTTTTAGGAGCGGACCCTAAACCTGTTCCATCAGCTCGTTAAGCTTACCTGCAAGATGGCTGATGCTGGATGAAATCTCCGTCAGTTCGAGGCAGCCCCCCGATACCAGGTTGGAGTTGCGGACCAGTTCGTCAATGCGGTTTTTGATCTCCTCGGAGATCCCCTTCTGCTGACTCACGGATTCCTCGATGGACTTGCTGGCCGCCTCCATGCGGCCCGCCTGTTCATCCAGCTCCACGGAGGCCCGGCGTATCCGGTCGAAGACATCGAACATGGCCAGTAGGTCCTCCTGGGCCTCCCTGATCCGCTCCATGATCAGGTTGAAGGTCTCCGAGGTTTTGTTCACATAGGCCTCGCCGTTTTCCACGTCCCTCATGTTCCGCTCCACCAGGGAGGCTATCTCTTTGGACTGGGTGTTGGAGGCATCCGCCAGCTTCCCGATCTCGTCGGCCACGACGGCAAAACCCCGCCCATGCTCTCCCGCCCTGGCCGCCTCGATGGAGGCGTTGAGGGACAGCAGGTTGATCTTGTCGGTAATATCGTTGATGGCCCCCAGGAACTCCTGGATGCTGCGGCTTCCCTCGGCGATGACTCCGATCTTACCCACTGTCTCCGTCAGGTCTTTGCGTGACTGGTTGGAGAGTTCCCGGATGAAACCGGTCATGCTCTTGAGCTTATCGGACACGGTGGCAGCCCCCGCCTGCCAGTTCTTCAGGCTGGAAGCCGTTTCGGCGATGGCGGCGGTCATCAGGATCTGCCCGTCTATCTGTTCGGAGACCCGGGAGGCTATGGAAACGAGGTCCTTTACAAAATCGGAGAGCCGGGTGGCAAAGTCCAGCTGCTTCTGGGAGATGTTCGTAAAGCTCTTCTCCAGTTCCGACTGGCGCTCCGAGGCCCTGAGCAGCTCGACGGAGTGCAGGGAGATATTCTCCAGAACACGGTTCTTAAACTGCATCTGTTCCTTGAGGTCAGCCTCGGACTCTCCTATGGAGTTGAGGAGGTTGTTCATGCTCCGCGAGATTACGTTCATGATAAGGGAAGCGACCACCAGCAGTGCGCATTTCAGAACCTCGATGTTGATGCGTATCTGGGTCTTGGAGAAATTGGCCTCCGGTATGGTGGTCAGCTCCATGCCGTAACCGGCATACCCCAGGAGGATGAGGAGGGCGTACATGCAGGCTGCCAGAAGTCCCGTAAAGAGTGTGAGCCTCCTATCCTTATAGAGGGCGGATATGATGATGAGAATGAAGTAGAGATCGTAGGAGACCGTCTCCTTGATCACATCGGCGTACCCGATCCGTCCGTAGAGGAAACTGTATTTGGAGGCGGTCAGCGCCAGGACCATGACCGCCATGCTGATGTACTTGAAAAGGGTATGGCTCTTCCCCTGCCGGACGAAAACCAGTTGAACCAGGAAATGGATGATCAGGTAAAGCGCCGAGGCCAGGTTTACGTATATGGAAATCTGCCCCATGATATCCAGGGAACTGGCGATGGTCAGCAGCAGAAAGATCCCGAGCAGTATACCCACATAGCTGATCTTCTTCTGAGAATCAAGCTCATCTATGAGATACTGCTCGCGGGATAACTCTTCCATGAAAGGGGCTCCTGAAGCAAAAGTGGAAATCATCCGGTAAAACCGGTCCCTTCGATGGACATATCGGTTTTCCTCATCTCCCACTATGCCACAGGAAACTCCGATTTTCAAATAAATTTAAACCGGGATTGTTGCGAATCTTCGAAATCTCCCAATACTCCGCCCTGACTGTTTTTCGAAGTAAAAACTGGGACAGGTATTATCAGGAACGATGAAATCCCTATCAATTGAGGTCCAGCCCTCAGGGGCTCTGGTGTTTTTTTAATTGACATATTACACATAATGAACCGCATTATTATAAAACCAACATCCGGGAGGTTCCCATGAAGCTCATGAAACTGGCAGCGGTACTCATTGCCCTTATTGCAGGAGTCGGCTACATCCATTCCGTGAACGCTCAATACGACACGGTGGACCCCAAAGTTGCCAAAAAAGCCCCCTGCATACAGAAATGCTGTGAAAATTCCAGTAAGCTTTACCCCTGTCTGGAAAAATGCGGCGAGGTCGTAGGAAACAGCGAGGACGGAAAATCCCTCTACAGCGACAAGAAATGCCAGAAACGCTGCGAGAGCCAATACGACTACGACACCTGCCTTCAGAAAAAATGTAAAATTAAGAAAAGCGAATACGGCAAATACGGCATCGGGGGATGCTGATTATCCCCTGTAAAAAGAAGCCACGGCATACGGTTAAATCGTTGATTTTTTTCCTCTTTCCCTCATTATAATCTCATCAGATTCATATCTCTCAGGGACAGGAGGCCGGGATGAGTACACCCATCGAAGCGGCAGAAAAATTTACTAAAGCGGCGGGGATCATCGCCCGGGCGGGATTCGTTCCCTTCCAGGTGACCGACACTCTGGTGCAGATCGTGAAATACTATCTGGACGAAGACGACGCCGATTTCGTCATCAAGGCCTACAGCGGCGGAACGAGCCAGTCGGCAACACAGATGCGCAGTATTACCGGTCTTACCGACGAGGAGATCGAAAGGATAACCGGCAAACTGGCCCAAAAGGGAATCATCTTCAACCAGCCCAACACCAAGGGAGAGATGGTCTACCGCCTCCTTCCCCTCATCGTTGTAGGCACCTTTGAGTACACCTTCATGAAGGAGCTCCCTCAGGGGGAAAAGATCAAGGATTACGAAAAGATCGCCCGGCTTTACCACCAGCTACTGGAAGAGCTCAAGGACACCATTCAGGGCAACTACGATCAGCTTCTGCCTTTCTACGAGGCCCAGCCCCCCGTGGACCGCACGGTCCCGGTCTTCACCACGGAGGACGGGAAGAAGATCAACATCATCATCGACAAGGACGTCCGGGGGGACGAGTTCATCCTCCCTGCCAAAACCGTCGAGGACATCATCGCCAAGTACGATGAGATCGCGGTGGGGCACTGCTTCTGCCGCAATTACAACCGGGTGCTGGGGCATCAGTGCGAGATGAACGCCCCCTCGGAGGTCTGTTTCACCTTCGGGAAATCCGCCCGCCATACCGTGTCCCAGG
>CALCJG010000320.1 GCA_937967705.1 uncultured Spirochaetia bacterium | reverse complement strand
CAAGGGTTCTCTGGTAGCGGATTCTGAATATCAGGCAGCTCTGAACCAGATAAAAGAACTTCACGGGAAAATCAAGGAAGCCAAAGGCAATCAGGGGAAAAACGAAGACAAGGGCAAAGGAAACGATGATAAGGTAACCGGACAGGACAAGAAGATAGACGAGAAGGCCCTCAAAGAGGAACTTAAAGCCCTCAAATCAAAAATCAAAGCCCTGCGGGACAAAGTCGGCTTCAGTAATAAACAGTCGGGGATTCACACCTACTGGGCCAATCAGAACCTGTATCTCCAGGTGAGGAACAACGACAAGGCCGGCTGGTACAAGCTGATCGTGGTAGCCAAGAACTATAATGGTGCCGACAGCGGCTTCAAGCTTCCCGAGGATTACAAGTTCTTCAACCTTACAGTTAGAAACGAAACCACAGGCAAGTCTCTCGGGGGCATTCACATCAAGGCTTCCGATATCCGATACAACAGGGGCAAACTCCTTGTTTACCTGCCTGCGGGCAATACGGATTTCAACATTCTCTGGACCAACGATTCCTATACCCCTGACAAGAAATGGGACGCTAACATTCAGATCAAGAGAGTGGCCCTGAAGTTTCACGGGGAGCAGCTCAAAACAAAGAAGAGATTGATGAGGAAAGCGCATCAGTACTCCTACGTGGAAGGAACCTGGTACTGGGACAACAACACCGTAAGGACCTACTGGGCCAACCAGACTATCGGTTTTGAATTCAACAACATCGCAGCCGGCAAATACGAAGTGACCCTGGTGGCCAAAAACTACGGGAAGGTTCCCCCCAAGTACACGGCCTTCAACGTGACGGTGGAATCCGATGACAACGCCACGGCTAAAATCAGCGTTCCCGCTGATGAGAACAAGTTCCAGAAGGGAAAAACCGTAATCGACCTGACAGGACCGACCACACTCTATTTCACCTGGACCAACGACATGTATAAACCCGAGATCGGATGCGATGCCAATATCCAGATCAAAAAGGTTATACTCAAAAAGGTGGGGGATTCCAACAGGTCCCCGATGGCTGCTTATCTGATAGCCAAGGCAACCAAGAACAAGGTTCCCGTAGCCGTTCTCTTTGCAACGGTAGCCATAGCTCTGGGCAGTCTCTTTGTATGGAACAGAAGGAAGATGAAGGCAAACGGCTGATAACAACAATACGAGTTTTATAAATATGAGAATCGCCGGGTCAACGATCCGGCGTTTTCTTTCTATTCATCAGTCATGTTCCATCGACCTAATAGCAGCACAATCTCTCGCATTTTTCCACTTCATGAAGACGGGCGGGTACAATCGGCAACAGAGGCTGACAATATTCAGAACTTCACATCCAGTTTGTATTTCTGATAAAGCTCATCAACGACATTGATGATCTTCTCCTGAATGTCTCCCTCTCCGAAATCCACATTGAGCTGCTTCTTGATCATGAGATTGATGATCTCCGAGGCGGTGTCGTCGTCCATATGCTTTACCACTTCGGAGATCTTCCTTAAATCCAGCTTGAGGGTCATGTTTTCCCTGTCAGGATTGTAGCCCAGGCCGATCAGAATCAGCATGAGGGAAACATGGAATATCCGTTCCGCCTGACGTTTCTCGTTCTCCAGGTTGCGGATGTTCTCCGAGAGTATGCTCTCGGACATGTGGACGCGTTCAGCCAATTGTTTGATGAGGGATTGGGCGAAATCCGGATTGCTGCGAATCAACGCATTGAGGTTGTGAATATCCGCAACGGCCAGGATGCAGTCGGTGAGGCAGACAGCCGTAGCGGCCCGGGGCTGATTCCCCACTATGGTCATTTCCCCGAATATCTCCCCGGCCTCCATGGTGTCCATGACGATGATTTCGTCATTGCCCTTCTTCTTGTAGAACATCACCTTGCCCTTCTTCAGCAGGTAAAACTCCGTTCCCATGTCCCCTTCGTTGAAGATGATGGTTCCCTTGTTGAAAAAACGCTCCTTCTGCATGGTGCTGATGGGACGCATAAACAGGCGCCTTGACCCCTCATGGCCCGGCAGTTTGAGATTGAAGGCCAGCCCCTTGCGGATGCGGAAAAGATAATAACGGAAGAGGAAGGCGTAAAAGGACCAGGGGGTTTCCACAAGCTTGACGATGGAACCCATGGTGGCATGCTGATTGGTGAAATTCTCCCATACGACGATTCCCTTGAGCCTCGGCGAGGAGAAACCGGGGGTTTCGAAAACCACCTCCACCTCGCTGTTCACCTCCAGCTCCAGGGAGGTTTTAAGGATGCAGTTGGCACCGGTAATGTCGTATGTGACGAAGGTTTCCTCCATGGTACTCCCTTTCTGACGCACCGAGACATCACAGATGATGGGAATGCGGATAATGCTGTCCTCGATGAACTTGGGGTTGATAGCCCCGACCAGAAGAAGAATGAAGCTGATAGAGGCCGGATACATCCCCATCAGGAAGAACTCCTCCTGTTTTTTCAGACTGAGGTTGAGCCACTGAATGATATCTCCCTTGTATTTCATGAGGACCACAGCGGTCACCGCAAAGACGAGTATGATAAACCAGCGGAACAGACCCTTCTGCAGCTGGAAGAAGGGGATCTTTTCAGTGTTGGGCGTTCCCATGGAACGCATGATCCAGCGGTCATAGCGGGGCTGGCGGTTTATGGTCAGCCAGTCCTCGAATCGGAGATTCATCGCCTCCAGAATATCCTGGGGGAAGATGGTATGGGCCCTGGCGCTCATGAGCTCCAGGATGATGACCAGAAGAATCAGCATGGGACCCACCAAATAGATGCCGGTTCCCCCCTTGAGGAGGATGGCATCGAAGGTGCCGTGAAGAAGGATGGGAAGCAGCAGCGCTTTTAGCGTATACTGCAGCCGGAAAAACCGGGACACCGATATCTTCCTCAGACCGAGGTAATAGCCGATGATACCGCAGGTCGTCAGATGCAGGGGTACCGACACGACCAGACGTATCAGGATGATGGAATAGCCGTAATTGAGAGCGTAAAAGAGATTCTCCACGAGGGAGAACCCGATTCCCAGCATCATGGAGGAGATGATGGATTCCATGACGCTGAAATTGGGATAGTATTTCTGAATCAGGTAGATCAGCAGAAAGGCCCCCACCTTTTCCACGAAGGCGGCCTTGATGAATCCCTCGGATATGCTCCCGGTAAAAGGGATAAAGCTGTAGAGAAAGGGGGAGACGAGTATGATCAGAAGCGCCAGGGCCACCCCATAGAGGAAGGATTCCAGATGCTTGATGTATTCCGGTTTGAAGGTAAAATACCGGAAGTAAATGAGGTAGAACACCGGCACCGGGATCAGGGCCGTGAGCAGCTTCTGCAAAAGGATCAGGTTGTCAGTCGATAACATCGGACAGAGAACTCAACCGTAAGAGGTCAATGACACGGGGGGAAACATTGACGATAGTAAAAGCCTTACCCTTCTGCTTCTGGCTCTTGTAGAGGGTAATCAGGAGACCGATCCCCGAGGAATCCATATAATCCACCTTGCGAAGATCTACCTCGATATCCTTGTTGGTGG
The DNA here is from genome assembly GCA_937967705.1 of uncultured Spirochaetia bacterium. Taxonomy (GTDB): domain Bacteria; phylum Spirochaetota; class UBA4802; order UBA4802; family JAGODF01; genus CALCJG01. The sequence goes on along the minus strand of CALCJG010000320.1, from coordinate 6,157 downwards.
TCTCACCCAGGTTGAAAATCTTTTCACGGAACGTCTTGATGGACTGCATCTCAATGGGGCCGTTGATTTCAAGCCGTATCAGCTTTTCGTCTTCCTTCAATTCGAAATTCATAACACCCGCTCTATATAGTATTTTTTAGATAGGAATTAAAGAGTAAAGGACTCATCCTTTTGTGTCAAGTTTAATACCGTCTAAAGCCCTGTAAAATAACGTATTTCCCCCACCGGGGCGAGCAGACCTGCCTCCCCCGCCTGCTGAAAATAGTATTCCAGGGCTCTCTTCAGATCATCGGAAAATTCGAATTTCAGAAGCCGGTAGTATTCGTCCAGGTCGAAGAGGATGTAAGGATACTTCTCCTCGGCCTTCCGGATGAGGGTCTCCCGGTCCTCTTCGAGATAGCGCAGGGAACGTTTGAAAGAACTGATAACGGACCGAAGCTGAGGTGCAAATTCCGAAGCCCGGCTCTCCTGCAGGGCGAAAACCGCAAAAACCACCGGGAATCCCGTCTTCCTCAGCCAGAGATCTCCCAGATCGTAGACATAGGGCACCGGCTCCCGCTGGGGAATCATGGCCTCGTTGCCTATGACGAGGGCGGCGTCGATCTCCCGGAGTCCCGGTGCGGGCGAGACCGGCACGTACCGGGGGGTGATGCCATAATGATTTTTCAGCAGAAGTTTCAGGAGTACCACGGACGTCTGCGATGCGGAGGAGAGCCCCACACTCCTGCCGTCCAGGTCTTCGATGGGAAGCCGGCTTATGAGAATCACCGACTTGACATAGCCTATGGAGCTGAGGCAGAAATCGGGCAATATGAGCGTACGGTCCTGCATATCCGCATAGGCGGCCGCGGAGATGGGGCTCATTTCCAGCTCCCCCCTGTTCATCAGGGCGTTGAGCTCGCTCGGATAGGCGGGATGCACCTCGATCCCCGGAAGGGGCTCCTTCTCGAAGAGATGATAGAAAAAGGGGTAGCAGTTGAGATAATTGATATAACCGATTTTCATTTCAGGAACCCTCCCGGTCCAGCGGCGATTTTCGTTCTACATAATCAGCGGTCACCCGGATCGGTGTCCGACCCGCGCCCCGGATGAGTCTCCTCAGATGCTCCTCGGACCCGAAATCAGGAGTCCTGGCCCCGGCGGCATGCACGACCCGCTCGTTGTGATAGGTGGCGCCGATATCGTCCACCCCGAAATTCAGGAGCACCTGGGCCATCTTCTCACCCAGATACATCCAGAGGGCTTTAATGTGGGGGATGTTGCGGAGAAAGATACGCGCTGTGGCGTAAAGCCGTATATCGTCGTATCCCGTGCTCTCGCCCCGGCGGGACCGGATGCCGGTGTTCTCCTCGTGAAAGGCCAGGGGAACGAAGGTCTTGAAGCCTCCGGTTCGATCCTGCAGATCGCGAAGCCGCTGCATATGATCGATGACATGAGTGGGCTCCTCCCGGTGATTGTACAGGAGCGTGGCGTTGGTCTTCAGCCCGAGGGAATGGGCGGTTTCCATGACCTCCAGCCATCGCCGCCCGGATATCTTCTTCGGGGAGATGACCTCCCGCACCTCGGGTGAAAAGATTTCCGCTCCGCCCCCCGGAACGGCCCCCAGCCCCGCAGCGATGAGCCTTCGAAAGACCTCCTCGAGGCTGATGCCGTTGAGGCGGGCGAAGTAATCGTATTCCACGGCGGTGAAGGCCACGATCAGGATATCCCCCTTGACGCCCTTGATCCGCCGGAGCATCTCCTCGAAATACTCGATCTTCAGAGCGGGGTTAAGCCCCCCCACGATGTGCACCTCATCGATCCCCCGCTCCACGGCCCGGCGGACCCGCTCCTCTACCTCGTCCAGGCTGAAGAGATAGGCCCCCTCCTCCCCCTCGTCCCGAGAGAAGGCGCAGAGGGGACAGCGCAGTTCGCAGATGTTGGTGTAGTTGAGATTCGTATTGACGCCGTAATAGACCCGGTCTCCATGAAGAGCTTTACGGATATGGTCGGCGATGAGTCCGAGCTCCAGAATATCCCCGGTCCGGAGCATGAGCTCCGCGTCCCCGTTGCCGACAGGTTCCCCGGAGAGCACCTTTTCCGCAATGGCCCTGAGGCCGGGATTACGAATCGCTTCCGTTTTCATCCCATTTCCTGTACAGGTTGTGCGAAACCCCCAGAAGGGAGAGCACCTTTCCCACGATGAAATCGATCACGTCCTCAATGGTCCGGGGGAAGGTGTAGAAACCCGGGGCGGGAATGACGATCCTCGCGCCGGCCCTGGCGGCCCTCTCCATGTTTTCGATATGAATGAGGCTGAGCGGCGTTTCCCGGGGCACCAGGACGCAGGGCCGCCCCTCCTTGAGGGCCACGTCCGCCGCCCGGGTGATGAGGGAGTCGGCATATCCCGAGGCGACGGCGGAGAGGGTCTTCATGGAACAGGGTATCACCGTCACGGATTCGAAGCGGGAAGAGCCGCTGGCGATGGGCGCGAAGAGATCGTCCTGCCCGTATTCCTTCAGCTTATCTTTATCGAAGGAAAAGCAGCGCCGCTTCAGCACATCCCCCACGCTGCCGGGATTCGACACGCCGGAAAATAGCTCGTGCCCCATCACACGGAAGGCCGCCGATGAAGCCACGCAGGCCACCTCACGCCCTGAGTTGAGGAGCTCCTCGATGAGCCGAACACCCAAAATGGACCCGCTGGCCCCGGTTAAACAGACGACATCCATGGCTCACTGCTTTAAGAAAACGTCGATGAAAGTACCCGCGAAAAGCACAACGGAAACGAATGCATTGATCTGGAAGAACTCCTTCACGGCCGACTCGGTCTCCTCCCGGCGCGCCAGGCGCTGCTGCTGATAAAAGATCAGCGCCACGCAGATGACCGCCACCCAGTAGGGCAGCCCCCTGTTCGTCAGATAGCCCGCCCAGACGACGGCCCCCAGGCTTAGAAGATAGAAGACCAGGGATATGACGAGGGCCTTTTCACGGCCGTACCGGGCGGGCAGGGAAAAGAGTCCCTCCCCCTGATCGAACTCCATGTCCTGAACGGCATAAACGATATCGAGGCCGGAGATCCAGAGCATGATGGCAACGCCGAGAACGAAGGGAATGATGTCCAGCTTGCCGGTGGCGTGGAAGCTCCCCGTTACCGCCAGATACCCGCCGATGGGCGCCGCGGCTTCCACAAATCCGAGGTATACGTGGGAAGCGGAGGTGAACCTCTTGAAGAAGGAATAGGTGAAGAGGAGACCCACGGCGGCAAAGGAAAGATAGAAACAGAGGGTGTTGAGCATAAAGGATGCGCCGATAAGAACGATGCAGGATACCGCCGCCAGAAGCCATACCTCCCGGCGGGTAAGCTCCCCCGCTGGAAGGGCCCGGGTCTGTGTGCGGGGATTGCGCGCATCGATTTCGGCATCCAGCACGCGGTTGAAGGACATCCCCGCCGTCCGCGCCGCAATCAGTGCCAGGGTGACCCATATCCATTCTACCAACCGCCCGCCCCCGGCAAAGAGAACCCCCAGGTAGGCGAAGGGAAGAGCGAAAAGGGTCTGCTCGATCATGATCAACTTGGCAAATTTTTTAAAATCCATATTCTTTCCATCTCTTGTCAACGAGGGTTTGGATGTCCAGGGACATGCGGATCTCCTCGGGCCACTCGCGGCCCATGCCCTCCTCCCGGGTTTTCCTCGTGGCGTCTATCCCCATCTTTCCGCCGTAATTGGCGAAGGAGGCGGAGTGGTCCAAGGCGTCCAGGGGCCCCTCGGAGAAGATCAGGTCGCGGCGCGGGTCCACGTTATTGAGGAGTTTCCACAGGACCGTGCTGCCGTCCCGAAGATTAATGTCGCCGTCGAAGACGGCGATGAACTTGGTGGAGGCCATCTGTCCCAGACCCCACAGGGCGCTGATGACTTTTTTCCCCTGGCCGGAATACTTTTTATCGATGGCGATGAGGGCGCAGTTGTGAAACACACCCTCCATGGGAAGTTCCATGTCTAAAATTTCCGGAAGGATCATCCGGATGAAGGGGAGGAAGATACGTTCCGTGGCCTTGGCCATGTAGCAGTCCTCCATGGGAGGTTTGCCCACGATGGTGGCCGGATAGACCGCGTCCCTGCGGCAGGTGATGCAGGTGAGGCGAAAAACCGGATAGGTGTCGGCGGGGGAGTAGAAACCCGTGTGGTCGCCGAAGGGCCCCTCTACGGTCTCATCCCCCGGGTCCACATAGCCCTCCAGAATGAAGTCCGATTCGGCGGGCACGTAGAGGTCGGAATGGCGGGCCTTAACCAGTTCCACCGCCCGGGACTCCAGGAATCCCGCAAAGAGGAACTCGTCCACATCCGGAGGCAAGGGGGCCGTCGCGGCATAGGTTACCGAGGGGATGCCCCCCAGAGCCACGGCCACATCCATGCGTTTTCCCAGTTTTTTATATTTTTCGTAATGCCGCGCCCCGTCCTTGTTGTACTGCCAGTGCATCCCGGTGGAACGGCCGTCGAATTTCTGCATGCGGTACATCCCCGCGTTGGAGATACCCGTCTCGGGGTCCCGGGTAATCACGATGGGCAGAGTAATGAAGGGGCCCCCGTCCCCGGGCCAGCATGTCAGGATGGGCAGGCAGTCGAGCATGTCGGCCCCCTCATAGACCAGTTCCTGACAGGGGCCGCTTTTGACTTTTCTGGGAAGGAGATCGGCGATTTCCTTTAATGTGAAGAGCATTCGGATCTTGTCAGTGATCCCCTGAGGCGGCTGCATCTTCATGAGGGCCTGTATCCTGTTACCGATCTCGTCGAAGGAGGAGCAGCCCAGGGCCAGTTCCATCCGCCGATAGCTGCCGAAGGCGTTGATGAGGAGGGGATGGGCGGAGCCCCGGACCTTTTCGAAGAGTAGGGCGGGCCCGCCGGCTTTGCTGACCCGGTCGGCGATTTCCGTGATCTCGAGAGAGGCGTCCACCTCGGCGGCAATACGCTTCAGTTCCCCTTCGCTCTCCAGCTTCCGGATAAAATCCCTCATGTTCTGAAATGCCATGTTATCACCGCCCCCTGAAAGGATTGTTGACGAGAGGATATGAGGGATCAAGCACTTTTTTCACGGTCTCACTCGACACCGTACACCCGGCGATACTCCTCCATCCGGGAAATCATATCGGGGCCAATTCCCTGCACACCCCCCAGCGCCGGATCCTTGAGATAGGCGATGATGTCCAGAATGGTCACGATGGGATAGAAGGGGATGCCCGTTTCACCTGAAATTTCCTGGATGGCGGACTGGTCCCCCGAACCCTTTTCCATGCGGTCCACGGAGACCACTACCGCCGCGAGGATGGGGTTCCCCTGGCCCTTCAGCAGATCCAGGGATTCCTTTACCGCCGTGCCCGCAGTGATGACATCATCCACCAGCACAAGCCGGTCGGAGGCCGAGAGCTCCTTACCCACGATGAGACCCTTGTCGCCGTGATCCTTGGCTTCCTTGCGGTTGAAGGCGTAATCGACATTGATGCCGTGCTCATGATAGAGAGCGCTTACGGCGGCGATGGCCAGGGGAATCCCCTTGTAAGCGGGACCGAAGACCGCGGAGTAGCCTCCCTGGACATTGTCGGTAATGGCGCTGGCATAGAAACTTCCCAGCCGATGAATGGCCTGCCCCGTGTGCAGCTTGCCGGTGTTGAGAAAGTACGGTGAGAGGCGCCCCGACTTCAGGGTAAACTCGCCGAAGCGGAGTGCCCCGCTCTCCAGGAGGAAGCGGATGAAGTCTCTTTTATAGTCTTTCATGGGTTTTTTCCTGTTTGAATGATTAGGCTCTGATCCCTCCTCCCCAAACTACCCCTTTTAAAGTGGGCACAGAGCCTCTGGGAGCGTTTTAGGCCAAAAGAGCCTGTTCTGTCGAGAACTTTATTGATTTCGGGACGGGGCTCTGACCCCCTTCTCCTCTCTCCGGCAAAGGGGGTCAGAGCCTCATCCCGGGAGATTAAATTCCTGCCGACCGATGACCGATAATAGCAACAGACGAAAGGGATCAATCCATGCTGAGAAAGTACAGACATCTCATCCCCGTTCTTCTGCTGGGAATACTCTACCTGTCCTCCTGCTCGCCCCGTTACACGGACAGCGACGGATGGATGTTTTTCGGTACCGGCAAGCGCAAGGGAATCGTGCAAACCGCCCGAGGACAGCTG
>CALCJG010000319.1 GCA_937967705.1 uncultured Spirochaetia bacterium | reverse complement strand
AGAACGATGCGCCGTATTCCCTGATCCTGCCAGAAGCGGACTGCCCTGTGGTTGAGAGTGGACATCTGTGTGGAAAGATGTATCTCCCCCCGGATACCCGCCTCCTTCAGGAGCATGAGCATTCCGGGATCGGATATCATCACCGCGTCAAAACTGAAACCGGCGATCTGATCGATGTACTCCGCCGCGGGGGTCAGGTCCTTTTCATGCAGAAAGGAGTTGAGGAGAAAGACCGTCCTGACTCCCTGCTGTCGGCAGAAATCGACCCCCCTTCTTAAATCTTCCTCCGGGAAGTTTCCTGTCCTGATCCTGAGATTGAACTGCTCCCCCCCGAAATAGACGGCGTCGGCGCCGTAGCGGACGGCAATCCGTAGTTTTTCCAGGTTGCCCGCCGGTGCGGCTATCTCCGGCCTAGAGGCGCTGCTGGTCGACGAAGCCATTTTTAATTCCTCGCTGATAATAGTTTACGGCCCTGCTGTGCTCCCCCAGCGTCCTGGAGAAATAGTGGGAGCCGTCATTGCGTGAGACGAAATACAGGTAGGGCGCGTCGGTCGGGTTGAGGGCGGCTATGATGGATTCCCGTCCCGATGAGCAGATCGGTGTGGGGGGATACCCGTACCTGTAATACGTGTTGAAGGGGGATGTGGAAGCAAGGTCAGCCCTGGTGATGCTTCCGGTGAATTTATTGACGGCGTACCTGACCGTGGGGTCGCAGTCGAACTTCATTTTATGACGGACCCTGTTATGGAACACTGCGGAGATGTAGCGCCTCTCCGACGCCACCCGTGCCTCCTTTTCGATCATCGAGGCCATGATCAGAAGGCGGTGGGTGTCGAATCCCATCCGCTTCATGTTGCTCAAATCCAGTCCCGAGAGCACATTCCGGAGCCGGGCATTCATGGCCTTTATGATGTCCCGGGGATGGGATTCCTCGGGAAAGATGTAGGTGTCCGGAAATAGATAGCCCTCCGCCGAATCCGCACTAATCCCCAGGGATTTGAGATATTCGCGGTTGAAGGCCAGCTTGAGGAAGGCCTTCCCGTTGGTGGCTCCCTTCTTCTCCAGGCGGTCGGCGATCTGATAGAGGTTGTACCCCTCCGGTATGGTGACCCGGGTCTTGAGGACATCACCCCTCATGATTTTTAAAAGTATCTCAAGAGATGACGAACCCCGGCTGAAACGGTATTTTCCTGCAATGATCCGGCTCTTCCCGGCAAAGACGCTCAGTACCCTGAAAAAGCTCTCGCTTTCAACGGCATTGAGCTTTTTCAGGTTGCGGGCCGCGCTGATCAGTGTATCTCCATCCCTGATATAGATTGTCTCATCCTGCATGAGAGAAGGGGCGGAATTGAAATATTGGAAGACCCCTGCCAAAAAAAGGAGGACGATCAGCAGGGGGGCAATGGTTTTAACGGTTTTCATGGGCCTTTCCGGTAATATGATTATTCGGCTTCAGTAAAGACTATCCCTTCGCCTTAGCAACAATTTTTTAGATTATCTTGACTTTGTGAATCCATCAAAATATTATTAAGGCATACTGATATTCGGAGATGAATCCCATGAAAAAACCTCTTGTTGCCCTTTTGCCTTTTGCCGTAACTCTGCTGTTTGCCTCGGCAAACTGGACCGACGCCCGGGAGGTGGAGGCATTGGACAGTAAGATCGATTCTGTCAAACTCTACCAGAATCAGGCCAAGATCGAGCGTACCGTGCGGCTTTCCCTCAAGAAGGGGGAGAATACGGTGATCCTGGGAGGTCTTCCCTCGATGCTCTACGACTGGTCCGTAAAAGGGGGGCTGCCCAAGGGGTATTCCGGAAAACTGCTTTCCGTGGAAGTGGAAAAAAAAGCCCTGGTCAAGAAACGGCAGAAGAAGATACTGGAAATAGAAAAGAAACTGGCGGATCTGAGAGAGAAAGACCTGGAATATCTGGATGGACTGAAAAACATCCGCTCTCAGGAGCAGTTCCTGAATTCCATTGTGACCTTCACGGACCGTACCGCCGCACGGGAACTGGCTACGCGGATACCGCAGGTCAGGGTATGGGACGATACATTAAACTACGTGGCTGAAAAACGATCGGCTCTCATGACCCGCAAGAGGCAGATAGAAAAGAAACGGGAGGAATTGGGGAAGGAGATACAACGGTGGGAGTTCGAGCTGTCGCAGATTGCCGGGAGCAGCTACTTCCACAATTACCAGTCCCTGAACAAGGTAATATTGGGGAACAGGGCCGGACTGGTGGTGCAGAATTTCGAATCGATCAACGACCAGTACGCCAAGCAGCAAAGGCTTCTGAAGCGGCCGGAGAGCGGAGTGGATATTGAAAAACGTCTCATCCTGCATATCTATTCTTCAAAGGACAGAGAGGTGGATTTCCGGTTCAGCTACCTCATCCCGGGAACCTACTGGCAGATGCAGTACGATGTACGGGCCAGCGCGGAGAGCGGGAAGATCAATCTCCTGGTCTTTGCAAATATCTATCAGAAAACGGGAGAGGACTGGAGCGCCGTCAATCTCTTTCTGTCCACGGGGACCCCTGTAAATGCCATCAGTCCTCCCTATGTGGCCTCTTGGTATCTGGATGTCGGCAGGAGGCACTATGCCGGGGACAGCATGGAGGGAGCAGCGGGAATGGCCCCCATGATGAAATCCAAATCACGAATGAAAAAAGCCGAGGAAGCCTCGAAGAAAGAGGATGAGCATATGCCGAAAACCGAGGTTTCCGACAAGGGTCCCTTCGTGGAGATAGGCATCCCCATGAAACAGACCATATTCTCCTCGGCAAAATATCAGAAGAAATACATGCTGGAATACTGGCTGGAGGGCGGTAAAAGCGTCAGTTTCTATTACGAACTGATCCCCCAGGAATTCAGCAACGGATTCCTCAAAGCGAAGCTGACCAACAGCACCAAAATCCCCTGGCTGAACGGAGAATCCCAGGTCTTCCTGGAAGGGGAATTCATGGGGAAATCGGAAATGCCCTACCTGCCCATAGGTAAAAAAGGGGAACTGGTCCTCGGAACGGAATCGCGCTTAACGGCGGTCAAGGAGCTTGTGAAAAAGTACGAGGACGCTTCGGGACTATTCGGAGGCAACCGGCGGATCAGCTATAAGTATAAAATCACAGTGGAAAATCAGCTGCCCAACAGAACGAAGGTCTTTGTGACCGATATTCTGCCGGTATCCCGGAACGAAAAGATACAGGTGGAGATAAAAAATCTCAGCGACAGATTCCTGGAAGACGATGAGACAAAAAAGAGCTCCGATTTCGGAAGAGGCATCCGAAAATGGGAATTGACGATTGGGCCCCATCAGAAAAAAGAAATCTTTTATGAAGTTGTGATCACTTTCGATAAAGAGACGCAGATCCGGGGATTGCGTTAGAAAAAGTCAGTAATTCTCTTGACGGATGAGAGGGAAGGGGAAACACTGTTTCAAGTATTTCCTATATATAGCTGATTGTTATGAAGCCAGATCTGCCTATCTCCCTAGCCCTGACGGCAATTTTGCTGGGGCTTCCCTGCGCCCTTCTCAATGCTCAAAGTCAGATTGATCCCATTGAATACCCAAGGGGACAGATCGGCAAGAATCGGCCTTTCTTTATTTGGCAGGATCTCTACAATGAGAGGGACCGGAAGAGCCGGGTCTCCTATCGGTTAACCCTGCGTAGGCAGGATAAAGCGGACCTTCCCCCCCTTCAATACACGCTCAGGCCGGAGCTCTATTATCAGTATTTCTATCTGCTGAGAATTCCCGCCTCCCTGGCCGAAGGGGAATACGAGTACACCGTCGAGAGGATACTGGACGACAAGCCCATCCGTTCCCGTTACTATCATTACCGTAAGTATCCCGTCATCAACCGGTTTGCCTTGAAGTCCGGAGCGGGGGGAGAAATGGACAGGCTTCCCCCGGAGTATCTCATTCAGTACCTTTACCTGGATAACGAGAACCGCCTGAAAAACGGCTACAATGCCCTTTTCTTTTCTGCGAGCGCAACCACCACACTGGCTGTCGGGCTTCTCTTCTACAAGGTGCTTCATTACGGTCTTGTCAGTACTATCATTTATGTCGTCTGTTTCACCTCTTCTGCAGTGGGGTATTCCGCTGCGGGGTATTATACCTATAAGTATTATGAAAACCGGGGCCGCCTCCAGAAGATTCTGGATCTCGGCAACGGAGTCTCCCTAAAAGGAGGGATTATCAATAAAAACGTCAACACGGGAGTGGAGATGTCTTTTTGAGTTTTTCTGATGTTGCTTAAATGTGTTGCGGATGAGTTCCGTAAAACCGGGGAGTTCTCCGAATTCCTCCAACGCAAGGACAGCAAGGTCTCCATCGAGGGAATTGCCCCGTCCTCCTTCGCCCTGATCATCGCATCCATCTTCAATCAGGAACCGCGGCAGACCCTGGTTATTACAAAAAACTATCAAAAGATGCAGGAACTCTATCTGGACCTGACCTGTTTTACCGATCCGCAGTCCGTATGCCTCTTTCCCTCATGGGAAACGATGCCCTATGAGTATGTTTCCCCTTCGGAAAAGATTGAAAAGGAAAGAATTACCTCGCTCTACCGAATCATCAAAGGGGAATCGGCCATCATCCTGGCACCTCTGGAATCCCTCGTCCGGACCATCCCCGAGCGGAATTTTTTCATCCGCAAGGGATTTACGCTAAACTCCGGTGAGGAGTATCCCTTCGATGATCTGATCGAACTGCTGGTTTCCTACGGTTATACCCGGGAGTACCGGGTGGAAGCCTTCGGGCAGTTTTCCGTAAAGGGGGGTATCATCGATGTCTATCTGCCCAATCATGATTTCCCTCTGAGGCTCGATTTTTTCGGCGATACACTTGAGGGAATACGGGAGTTCGACCCCGAAACCCAGATATCCACGTCGCAGTTGAAAACTGTAAAAATATTTCCCCGAAAGGAACTGATCCTTTCCATCAGCGAGAGAAAAAAACTGACGGCTCTTCTGGAAGAGGCCAAATCGCGGGGGCTGGCAGTGCCTCAGGACGATGCGGATACGGAGGAGATGAATCCCTATTATTTCCGCGGTATTGAGGATCTCTATCCTCTCATTATCAAACCGGAAAACATTCTCTCCTTCCTGCGGACGGACTCCTGGATCTTCTTTCTGGAAACGGGGGAACTGATCAATCAGCTGGATCAGCAGCAGAAGATGTTCCAGGAGCTCTACGGCCGCAAATCGCAGACACACCTTTGCGTAACCCCGGAAATGCTCTTCCGTTCCTCAACCTTCGATATGGCACGGGAGCAGGCCCTGGAACTGCAGGTATTTACGGCAACGGTGAATGCCCTGAACTGGAAGATAAGGGGGATTCCGAGTTTTCAGGGAAAGATTAAGAATGTCCGTGCGGAGATGATTTCCAGGATCGAAGCGGGATGGCGCGTCATCGTCTGTACGGGGTTCGAGGGGCAGGCGCGGCGGCTCTACGATCTGCTCAACGAGTTCAGTCCGGGAGATGATTTTGAAACGATCGACCCCGAAAGGTCCCTGAACATATCCATCACCTCCCTGCGGGAGGGCTTCGAGATCGCGGAATTGAAGATCATGGTGCTTACCGACCATGAGATCTTTGGGAAAACATACCGAAAGAAGACCCAGTTCAGGAAGAAAAGCTCGCGTCCCATCGAATCATTCCTGGATCTCAAGGTGGGGGATTATGTGGTTCACATCAATCACGGGATCGGCGTCTTCCGCAGCATTGAGCGCATGACAGCGGGGGGTGTGGCGAGGGATTTTCTGCACATCGAGTACAATGAGGGGGACAAGCTCTACGTACCCCTCGATCAGATTACCATGGTGCAGCGTTATATCGGGTTGGAAGGGAATCCCCCGCGAATCGATTCCCTGGGAAAAAAGTCCGCCTGGAACAAGATCAGGGAAAAGGTTCAGAAGTCCGTCGAGGAACTGGCCAAGGAATTGATCGAGATATATGCCCGGCGGAGAGCTCTCAAGGGTTTTCCCTATCCTCCAGACACCATGTGGCAGGAGGAGTTTGAATCGAAATTCGAGTATGAGGAGACCCCCGATCAGATAACGGCCATTGAAGACGTTAAAGACGATATGGAATCCACACAGCCCATGGATCGGCTGATCTGCGGTGATGTGGGTTTCGGTAAAACGGAAGTGGCCATACGGGCGGCTTTCAAGGCCGTCATGGCGGGTAAGCAGGTGGCCGTTCTCATACCCACGACCATCCTGGCCATGCAGCATTACAACACCTTTCGGCGGCGGTTCGCGGATTATCCCATAAACATAGATATGGTGTCCCGATTCCGCACCCGCTCACAGGTTGCAGACATTAAAAACAGGCTGGCTGAGGGCAAGCTGGATATCATTATCGGAACCCATGCCCTGCTTGCGAAGGATGTGCTAATCAAGAATCTGGGACTGCTGATCATAGACGAGGAACAGCGCTTCGGTGTTAAGCACAAGGAGCAGCTGAAGCGTATACGCACTCTGGTGGATGTACTCACTCTCTCGGCCACGCCCATTCCGCGCACACTGCATATGTCCGTGGCGGGTATCAAGGATATCTCCATAATCCTTACGCCGCCTGAAAACCGGCAGTCCATCGAAACCTATGTGCTGGAGGATAATCCCGATATCGTCCGCATGGCCATTCTCAATGAGATCGGACGGGGCGGTCAGGTTTTTTACGTGCATAACCGTGTCGAAAACATCGGGATACAGGCCCGCATGATCAGCGAGCTCGTGCCGGAAGCCAGCTTCTGCATCGCCCACGGTCAGATGCATGAGCATGAACTGGAGGAGGTTATGATAGATTTCCTGAACGGGAAATTCGACGTCCTTGTCAGCACGACCATCATCGAATCGGGACTGGACATGCCCAACGTCAATACCATCATCGTAAACAGGGCGGACACCTTCGGGCTTTCCCAGCTTTATCAGCTGAAGGGGCGTGTCGGCCGTTCCATCACACAGGCCTATGCGTATCTCTTCTATCCCCGGCATATACCCCTTTCGGAAACCGCCCAAAAGCGGCTGCAGGTGATTTCCGAGTATTCGGAACTGGGAAGCGGTTTTAAGATCGCCATGAAGGATCTGGAAATACGAGGCTCAGGAAACATTCTTGGACGGGAGCAGTCGGGCAATATCATGGATGTGGGTTTTGATCTCTATGTGCAGATGCTGGAGGATTCCGTGCGTTCCCTCAAGGGGGAAAGACCCGTACGTATGTTCCGTACTCCGGTTTTTCTGATGACGGACTTCTATATACCGGATACCTACATCCAGGATGAACGCCAGAAAATTGAGTTCTATAAGCGGTTTGAGGCCTGTGAGGAAATTTCAGAGGTCGAGGAACTCCAGAAGGAGATCACGGACCGATTCGGTGCTCCCCCTGAAGAGGTAAGGATATTAATCGAGCTGGAAAAGGTAAGGGCCATAGCCTCGGCACTGGAAATTGAGGAGATCTTAGAGGATAAGAAGGCCATAAGAATAAGGATCTCCGGAGGTTCGAAGATCAGCGTTCATAGAATGGTCGAAATGATCAGAAAGGACGAACGACTGGAGCTGGACAGGGGTGACAAAGAGCTTCTTTTGTTTAAACCACGGGAAAATGATAATGAAAAAAAAATAGTCGAGTTAAAAAAATGGTTGCAACAATTAAACTGAGTTTTTACTTTCAAAATCCTTGTATAAGGTCTCTTCAGGAATACGGAAGAATTTGCATATCACACTAATCAATCATACGGGGAATGCGTATATGAAAAAGATAAACATTGTAAAGATACTGGTGTTATTGGTTCTGACTGGTTTTGTTGCCTGCAGCGGTGGCGAGTGGGTCGCCAAGGTGGAAGGGGAGAAAATTTCATTGGATTACCTTAACACCGCATATTATGCCCAGCATAAGCAGCTTTTCAACCTGACAAAGGAAGATGTGGATAAATATGCTGCTGACCCGGAAACCTCCAAGAGACTTCCCACTTTGAATAAATCCATCTTTCTTGATGAGCTGATTAAGCAGAAGCTGATCTATAATAAGGCCGTGGAAGAAGGATACATGAAGAATAAGGAAGTTCAGGTTATCATGGATATAGCTAAGGAAGGAGCGGTCGTTCAGTACTATATCAAGGAAAAATTCAAGGATGAAATTACTCCCAATGAAAAAGAGGTTGAGGAGATTTATGCCCAGCAGAAGGACAAGGCTTTCAGGGGAGTTCCCATTGACCAGGCTCTGAAGAGGATAAGAAGTGAACTGGCTGGCCGTAAGCTCAATATGAAGCTGATGGAGTTCGTGGAAAACCTGAAAGAAGTCGGGAAGATTGAAAAGAATAAGAACTACAAGGATCTGCTCAAAGCCAACACGGAAGTCCCAGCCGTTAAAAAGGATGAAAAGAAGGAAGAGAAAAAAGCAGCTAAAAAAGACGATAGTGAGAAATAACATATCTAAAAAGGATCGCAACTGTTATACATTATCCGAAAATCCCCCTGTATCCAGGGGGATTTTTATATTGACATAATAGGTTTTTATTTATATACTAACACTGTTTCTTGTAGAAGAAAATTTATCTACATTTGCACGGATGTGTGAATGTCTGTCCATCATCTCATGAAGCCAGGAGATTTTAAATGAAAACATCAGCCTTGAAAATAGCCCTGATTATCGGTCTTCTTTTCGTATTAGCAGGATCGGAATCCTGTACAACGAAGAAAAGGGTAATGTCTTCGACTCAGAAAATTCCGGCAGGTACCAGTGTGGCTGTCGTGATCGAATGTCCCAACAATATCAAGAATGTGGTCATAACGCGTTTCATGAAGAAAAACTTCAAGGTCAGGGCCGTTAACTATTCGGACCTGTATACGATGAAAGACATCTATGACGTTAAGGATTTCAAGAAAATCTCCTATAACGCCTCTTTGAAAAATGATGAGAAATCCCTCCTCTCAATGGAAAAGACGTTCGACAACATCTATAAGCTTCATTTCTATAATTTTGAAATCAATAAAATCCAAACTCTCAAGGAGATCAAGGATAAGTGGAATGTGAAATACCTGATTCTCCTGGACCTGGGGGAATGGGAAGAGGTGAGCTGGGGGAGGGCAATCGATCTCAGCACCCTGGAGTTGGTATGGGTAGAGAATTATCCCACGCAGTATAATGATGTAGTAGAAACCATAATAGACCATTTCATCAACAGCATGATGAGCGGGATGTAAATGCTTTATCGATTGATCCTCGTTTCAACCTTTGTTCTGATGATGCTGGCAGGGACTTCCTTGAGTCATGCCAGCACGGTTGTATCATTTGGTTATCTTGCGAACAAGTCCTCTAATAGCAGTTATGATTATCTGGAAACCCTTTTTCCCAACTCCTTCGCTTCTTCTTTGAGCGCCGTTTTTGATGTAAAGATAAAGAAACCCCAGGATATTGATAAGGATCTAAAGAAAAGGTTTAATGTTCCATTGAAGAAGGAGTATGAACCCTACGAACTTCCTCCGCTCATGGAACAGATAGGGACGGACATTTTTATATTCGGCAGTTTTGAGCCGTTGCGCAACAGTCAGGTTAAGATAGTAATACATATCTTCCTGGAGGGTTCCAACGAGATGTTCACCTTCACAAACGTCGGGCAGATGGAAACGGAAATTTTTAAACTGGTTGACCGTATAAGCCTTGTGGTTCTTGATTTTCTCCAGGATGACCATCTTTTTAAATCCACATCAATGAAAGATGGATCCCGGGTGGCTATTCTAACAAACATCGAGGGCGTCGAGCTGAATAATCTATATGCATCGATGATGAAGCTGGGGTACCGCATCCTCTGTTTTCAGAGCAACGAGATCCGCAATTACATGAAGCAGGAGGAGTTTCATAAGCTGAAGTATATACGATCCAAGGAAAACTCCTACGACACGATCTCTGACTGGCGCAAGCTGAAGTTATTCAGGGGAAGCTGGACCGGGATCAGATATAATACAACCGTAAGTTATCTGCAGAGAATATATAAAATTTACGATCTGAATTACCTGGAAACCAAACTCAAATTGCTCGACCGCCTGAGTAAGGCCTTCAAGGGGAAGGCCGATTACCTTTTTATCATAGGTTTTGATGAAAAGAAAAACAGGGCGTGGGTCCGTTGTGTCGATATTGAAAAGAAAGAACTGATCTGGATGAAATCCACCATATGGCATGTGAAGGGGGAACCTGTCAACGATATTGTAAGTCAGGCGATTGCGTTGATGCGGAAGGAAAGGAAAAACCCCTTTATGGGATTAAAGAGAACACGATAAAGTATTTCGGAATCTATTGCATCTTTATATCCTGATAATCGAGTAGTGCGTGATAGAAAAACCCGGATAAATCCAGGCTTTTCTTGTTATTGCGAATAGGTATTCGCAGTTTATGCTTTATTGCTCAATAGTCGGAATAGATGGATTTGTTGGCGCCAAAGGTGTACCGTACTCCCGCAAGAACCTGATACCCCTGTATTGCGTAATCAGATTTACCGGAAATGGATCCAAGCTTGTGATATCCGATTTCAAGAAAGGGGCTAAGGTTCTGTGTTGCATTATAGAGTATCCCCGTCCATACCCCCGCGGATGCTCCAAACTCACTTTTACTTTCGGTGTTTAAATTAGGCGAAACTCCTATTTTATACTCTTTATCCGCTTTGGCCATCCCGATCCCAAATGTCGAAATCCACTGGAGGGGATATCCTTCAATGCGGTATTTGTACTGAAGTCCAATCAGTCCGGACATATAGGCGTACTTTTCCTCATTGTCCTTGCCGGAATTAAATGTCCGGGTACTGTAAAGATATTTAGCCATAAAATCCACATCCCTGTGGATGTCGAAAGAGACGTTTGC
The DNA here is from genome assembly GCA_937967705.1 of uncultured Spirochaetia bacterium. Lineage (GTDB taxonomy): Bacteria > Spirochaetota > UBA4802 > UBA4802 > JAGODF01 > CALCJG01. The sequence goes on along the minus strand of CALCJG010000319.1, from coordinate 10,243 downwards.
CCCGCCCGCATAATGGGTTTTGAAATCTCCCGTATTGTTGAGTCCGCCGAAGGCATCAAGGTTGATATTGGCGGATAAATTGCCAGGTAATAGAAGGATGGCAATGAACAGGCACAGAAGTATTCTTTTCACATCAGTGCTCCTCAGGTAAGTTGAATAAAGCTATTAAACATATTGCATATGAAGAATATATTCTTACAGAACATATGTCAAGCAAAAAGATGAATAAATCGGAATGCAGATGATGGAGTTGTTCAATAATTCCAGGCGGTATAAAGCAGAAAAAAGCTTGATACTCATCCATTTTGCTGTAATTTTGATAAACGCAGGGGTTACTGATATACTGATTATCAAACCCTTTGGAAATTATTGAGGCGGTTATCCATGGAAAATGGTGAGAATACTAACAACCAGAACACCCATCTCATTATCCCTTCGGAGGTGTTACCGGATATACTGCCGGTAATACCCATCTCTCAAAGGCCGATATTTCCCGGCATGATGATCCCCCTGGTGCTTACAGGAGAGAAAATGATGCGGACGGTCAAGGATATCCTTGACGCGGACAGCAAGACGGGGGGAGTCGTATTGGTCAAGTCGACATCCGAGCCTGCTACGCTCTCCGAAAACCTCTACTCTGTCGGTGTTTCCCTTAAAATTTTAAAGGTCGCTCCCATTGATGATAAAACGGTACAGATCATGATAAATGCTGTGCGGAGGTTTTCACTGGAACGCGTTCTGCAGGATGACCCTGTAATTAAATGGAAGGTAATCCATGCCTTCGAAGAGCCCTTTGTGCAGTCCACTGAGATGAAGGCCTATTCCATGGCCATAATATCTCTGGTAAAGGACCTCATCAAATCGAACTCCCTTTTTCATGAGGAGCTCAAACTCTTTATGAACCGGTTTACCGTAGAGGATACGGGGAAGCTGGCAGATTTCGTGGCATCCATGACATCTGCAGAGCCCCATGAACTGCAGGAGATCCTCGAGACGATGGACGTGAAGAAACGGGTTGAGAAGGTAATACTGCTCCTGAAAAAGGAACTGGAGGTGAGCCGGCTGCAGAAGAAAATCACAAAGCAGATCGAGGAGAAGATTGCCAGGCATCAGAAGGAATTTTTCCTGCGGGAGCAGCTGAAGGAAATCAAGAAGGAGCTGGGTCTCGAGAAGGATGAAAAGACATCCGAAGTGGAGAGATTTGAGGAAAGGGCGAAAGATCTGGTATTCACCGAGGAAGCGAAGAAGAGATTTGATGAAGAGATGGAGAAACTGCGCTTGCTGGAACCCAACTCTGCCGAATACGCCGTAAGCCGCAATTATTTGGACTGGTTGACCGCTGTCCCGTGGGGCGTTTTTTCAGAAGACAATTACGACATTGCCAAAGCGGCTCGTGTACTGAACCGGGATCATTATGGGCTTGAGGATATCAAGGAGCGTATCTTGGAATTCATCAGTACGGGGAAAATGAAGGGAAACATAACGGGTTCCATAATATGCTTCGTGGGGCCTCCGGGGGTGGGGAAAACCTCCATCGGGAAATCCGTTGCGGAGGCTCTTAACAGGAAATTTTACCGGTTTTCCCTCGGGGGAATGCGGGATGAGGCCGAAATCAAGGGGCATCGCCGAACCTACATCGGCGCCATGCCGGGGAAATTTCTGCAGAGCCTCAAAGTGGTGGGAACCGCCAATCCCGTAATCATGCTTGATGAGATTGATAAGATCGGAATGAGTTTTCAGGGGGATCCTGCTTCCGCTCTCCTGGAAGTGCTGGATCCTGAACAGAATTCCCAGTTTCTCGATCATTATCTGGATGTACGCTTCGATCTGTCCAATATCCTTTTCATCGCGACCGCTAACCAGCTTGATACCATCCCCCTCCCGCTCCTGGACAGGATGGAGGTCATGCAACTTTCAGGGTATATCTTAAAGGAAAAACTTGAGATAGCCAGGAGGTTTCTCGTACCCAAGCAGATCAAGGATCATGGGATGAAAAAAGGTATGGTGAAGATAGGCAGTGATGCCATGGCCAGAATCATCGACGGGTATGCCCGGGAGGCTGGTGTCAGAAGCCTTGAGAATGCCATTAGAAAGATTATGCGCAAATCCACACGAAAATTTGCCGAGAGCGCAGATAAGGCAATTACAATAACAAAAAATAATCTTGAGGAATATCTTGGCAAACCCCGCTTTATGGATGAATCCCTTTATAACAATAGTATACCCGGCGTTGTGCTGGGGCTTGCGTGGACCAGCATGGGAGGAGCGACGCTTTATATCGAAGCAACAGCTGTTCCTTCACGCAGTAAAGGGTTCAAACAGACTGGTCAGCTCGGCAATGTCATGAAGGAATCCACAGAGATAGCATACACCTATATCAACTCGAGAATCAAAGAATACGGTGGGGATACTGAGTTTTTTGAAAAGAATATCATACATCTCCATGTCCCGGCAGGAGCAACACCGAAAGATGGTCCCTCGGCGGGGATTACCATGGCTACAGCCCTGTATTCCCTCATGAAGGGAAAGCCCGTAAAAAGGCATATAGCCATGACAGGGGAATTAACGATAACTGGAAAAGTATTGCCCATCGGAGGAGTGAAGGAAAAGACCCTGGCAGCCAAGCGGGCCAAGGTGAAGACCATCATCTTTCCTCTGGAAAACAAAAAAGACTGGGATGAATTACCGGATTATATTAAAACAGGTTTAAAGGTGCAGTTCGTCAATTATTTCGATGATGTCCTGAAAATCGTATTTTAAAGCTTGGCGGATATGCAAATCCAAAAATGTATTATTCTCACGATTATTTATTGTCGATTTGTTAGTATTGTAGTATATTATAAAATAATACACTACAATACTGGAGGTTTTATGAATATACAGGTAAGCCATGAAGCGAGGGATAAAATATTAGAAATTATGAGGGATTCGGAGTTTAAAAAACCTGCGCTAAGAATAGTATTTGCCGGAGCCGGGTGAGGAGGTCCCCGTTTGGGACTGGCTCTGGATGAGGCAGAAAATACGAAAGAAATTTTGCATAGAGAGAGTGATATTGATATACTAATGGACAATGATATTAAGAGATTTGTGGATATGGGGAACCCTATTCATATCGAATATCATAAAAGCAGGTATGGAGAGGGATTCTATATCAATACTGGAAGTAGCTGCTGATGGACAAAGATTTTAAAACATTATTGGGTGTAGTGATATTCATGGCACTCTGGTTTGTAATAAATGTATGGGTCCTTCCCAAACTGGGTATACGAACCTGAATGTCCCAGGCTTTTTGTCCGGCGGACAAAGATGAATCCTACAAAAAACTCCTGGATGATGCTCAAAAAGAGAAGATGAAGATTGAAAACCCCCTGAAGGGGACTGAAAGAAAGGAATAATCCGTTCTTTTTTTCCCATTATCATTGACAATAATACTTCCCTGAGAGATGATAATAAAATCCTTTGGTTATAATGACCAAAGGATTTCGTTCATCAATTAATATGTTAGCAGGTCTTTGATTATGCTTTACATCCATAAAGGAGTTAATGTGGAAAGGTTTTTTGTGAAAGCGGTAGCATTATATATTGTTTTATTTATTGTTCTGCTTACGGGTTGTAAGAAGAGCTCTGGGGGGGATGATGCCGGAACCTATATTGCTCAACCGGGAACATTGACCAAGTATACAACAAATATTACATCAAATACAATAACATATAATGGAACCGGCTATAACTGTACTACGGCAGCCCAGTGTTATGCTGTTTTGTATAATGCCAATGTAAATGGTGTCGATTATGTAGGGGTAGCCGTTAGTCAAGATCCCAGTAGTACAACTGCTTTTAATCTTAAGATGTATTTTCAATCCTCTTATATCCCATCCAGCATTACGCTTGATGGCTCAAATTGTACTTTTAAAGTGTCTTTAAGCGGATCTACATACACATATAGCAGTGGTTCCGTTACCCTGAATTTTGTGGATCAGGGGAATGGCACTTATAGGATAACAACTGCTGCCGGCGGCGTAACACTTACCGGCGGAGGATTGACAATTACAGAGATAATTGCCTTGAAGGTGAATTGATTAGATGCATGAATTAAACAATTGACAGGATAATCCAATGAACCGAAACGATTCAATTTTTAAAAAACTGGAAAACATTACCTATTTAATGGAATTGATGAGAGATGAGCTGGAACGTGCAGTAATCGATTCCCTTTTGGAATATGGTATTGGTTACAACGGGAAGCTGGAAGTAACGGATATAACAGAAGACGATGGGAGCATTCTCGAGGGCTTTTTTGTGACAATGAGCCAGGAGGAAGGGGTTTCCGTGGAGTTCCGGGATGGAAAGAAATACCCTTACGCCTCCCTGGAAACAGATAATATGTATGACCTCTTCGTTCGCATTCACTCAGCCATGCTGGATGAATCGGTCACCACAAACTGAAGAATAATAATCAACCGAGATAAAAAAAGAAAACCGCCAATTTGGCGGTTTTCCTGTTATAACCACAGGGTAAGATTATTTTTCGAATTCGTTGAGAAAAACCGCCAGGATGAGTCCAACTTCCTTGTCTGATATTTTCACTTTCTGCTTTTCCAGCTCTTCGGAAATCTGCTTGGCGTTCCATTTGGGATTGGCCTTTTTCATGTCCAGGACCTTCTGGACATTGGCAGCCGGGATAGGGGAGGGGCCGCTGAAGAAACCCGAGTTATGAAGAGTGATGACCGCGTTCCTGATCTTTTCCTTTTCGTCGTTGAGTTTTTTCAGCGATGTTTCTAGTTCTTCGATTTTCTCCAGGAAATATTCCGGGTCCCGCTTTTTAATGAAAAGCTGCGGGTTTTTGATGGCTTCCACGAGCTTTTTGCAGAAAAGATCCTCACCCTTGAAATCCCCCTTGATGCGGACAAACAGCTTGTTGACGGTTATTCTAAAATTATACTGCAGATAATCGGTATAGGAAAAAATCATGCCTGCAGGTACGTAATCATTAATGGCAGTCCCTTCATAGCTGAACTCGGAAGGAACAACAATTGCCTCAACAATCCCCTCGGAGGCGATAAAGTTCAGCTTGGCCAGTTTCATGTTTTTCCAGCCGCTGAAATCCTCCTTGAGCTTGAGTATCAGCTGTCCGTTTTTATCGCTCAGGTCGCCGGAATAGGTAACCTTGAAGCTGAAACCTTTATCGTCCTTTAATTGGAGTTCGGTTTTACTGTCGTCGGATGTTTTATTTTCGACGGTTATTTTATTGGCTTCCCAGTCAAAAGCCCAGAGAGATCCGCTGAGCATTATTATGAATATGAGATTTAACAGTGTTCTCATGATCAATCCTTCTTGATTTTAATCAATATTTTATCAAAAGGCTCCATCTTTTTACCCTGAACCAGTTCGAGGGTCTTGGCCGCCAGACCGTCAAAGGTATTAAAGAACTGAATCTTCCCTATATAATCATCATCACTGCGGAAAACAAGCGCTGTGTCCCCTTCCTTGACTTTATGAAAGGACATCATGTGAAGACGGATATGCTTGGGATCTCTGGGATCAGTGATATAGCCGCTTTCGGGATTTTCCCTGGAAAGAAAATTGAAGGCATAACCGTAATAACCCAGCTGACGGTTCTTTTTCTGAATGACCAGAACAAGGCTGTACCAGAGATTTTCATAATCGCTTATGATGTTGCGCGAAAGGGAATCCAGGGAGTTTAGAGCAGACGGTACCGAGTTTTCGTAAGGAATTTTTTTCATCCGGTCGGTAACCAGCTGTTCATTGGCAATTTTATCTCTTATGGAACGAAAGGCCCCTTCGGAGATAACGTTTTCCCGCCTCAGTTCCGGCATGTACCCTCTCAGCTTGGGCAGGCTTTTGGACGAGGTGTCAACCGGCGTGTTGATGATCTTGAGAATCCGGTCGGATCTGAATATCGGATTGTACTTTAATATGAGGGAGGCGATATATCTTTGATGATAATCCTTAAGTCTGCGGATTTCATCTTCATACTCTGCTTTCTGTTTATCCATTTTCATCTTATGAAGTTTCTGGTAATTGCTAACGATGTCTTCGGCCTTTTGAATGTTGGACCGCATTTTGCTGTCCTGGCTGGCTATCTGTTTCTTCAGGGCGGCAATTTCCTGTTCTTTATCGCTTATCCTTTTCTGATAGCTGGCCCGCACCGCTTTGACCTTGCGGTCCTCGCTATCCTTGACGCGGGCCAACTGTTTCTGCGTTTCCGCTTCGGAGAGGTTCTTGGCCAGAATGTTCTCCCGCTGACGGGCCGCATCGTCCTTTACCCGAAGGACGTCATTGTTCATCTTGAGCTTGATGTCGTCCAGTTCGTCCTTGAGGGCGTTTAACTGCGCCTCGTACTTTCTGGAAGAATCGAGAAGGTCCCGCAGCTTGAGATCTTCGAACTCCGAGATATTGATGTCAATGGCCCTGCTCTTGTTCTGAACATAGGCAGTTATAAATATCGTCAGGATCACCACGAGGGCGATAAACCCTATGACGGCCAGGTAGAAGAGATAGCTCTTGTTCTTTTTGGTCTTGGCAAACTCTTCCTCGAGTGAGTAGACGTAAGGCAACGCATCCGGCTTGACTTCATCCGGAAGGAACATAGCCTTGCTTTTCTCGATAATTTCCTTGCTGTTTACTTTGTTTTCATTTCCCATATGCCGTTCCAGTTTCTTGGGCATTCATAATTTTTCGTCCTTTCCTTGAAAACATCGGAAAGAGGCAGTGTGCATTTGCTGAAAGAGCGGTACGACTTTTTCCAGTCGCCGTTGTAATATAATTCCAATCCCTCATTGTAATAAGCGATCTGGGTCTTGAGGGATTTCGTCATATCCCTGTCCAGCAGCGGCCAGTAGACCTTTTTCCCTATGGTTTTACCCTTTACCTTGACAGTGTCAATCTCGATAAACGTCATCCCGTGGTTGTCTACGTTGTTTTCAATATCCGTCTTGACGTATTCCGAACAAATGACAGGCACCTTGTAGACGCGGGTAAGGCCTTCCAGTCGGGAAGCTGAGTTGACGTTGTCTCCGATGACCGTGTTGGTCATTCGGACATAAGAACCGATTGTCCCGTAGAAAACCTCGCCTCCGTCGATACCGACTCCGACTTCCAGAAGGACGGCTTTGAATACGCTCTCCTCTTCCTCTGTCAGTTTGCCCTTGGTTCTGATGAGTTCCTGCCGTCTCTTGTGCATCTGATCACGCAGAGACTGGGCTACATCCTGTATTTTGTATGCGGTCCTGATGGCGGAAAGGGATTTGTTCTCGTGGGATTCCTCCAGCACACCGAAAACCGCGAGGAGGGCGTCCCCGATGATGGATCCAATCACCCCGTCATTCTTGACAATTTCCCGAATGGCTTTGTCGTAATGCAGGTTGAGGAGTTTGATGATGTCCGTTCCCAGGGTTTCTGTTATGAAAGTAAAGCTTTTGATATCTGAGAAAAGGATGGTGAGATCCTTCTGATTACCTTCCAGTTTAACTTCCCTGTCGCGATAGGCCTTGATGGCGATATCCTTGTTGGCAAACTTGCGGAATATCGAAACGAGGTTGTTGATCGTGTTGGACAGAGAATTGAAGGCAACGCCCAGATAGGTGATGTCATCATTGGGGGCTCCCTTGAGGTCGATGAGATCAAGCTGCTGATTCTGCACCATGTGCATGATATTTCCCGTGATGATTCGTATGAAGCGTAATATGAATCTCAGGAGAAGTATGCCCACAACGGCACTGGCCAGGGTAATCAGCAGGATTATGAGGCTGATATCCCGGAAAATCCTTCGGGATTCCTGATAGAACTCATTTAACTCCTCGCCTCGGATCAGGAAGATGTTCCACTTGGAATTGTATTTATAGACGGTCAGGTACTCCTCGTTGTTGAAAACAAGAGGTACGAATCCCTCCATGATGTTTTTCTGAAGGCTGTCGTTGAAGACCTTGAGGGCTTTTTTGTCCGAAAGGGCCTGATATTTCTTAATTTTAGAGGATTGGAAGAGGAAGGTGCCGTCCGGTTTGACCCCCAGGACAACGGCCTTCTTGTTTTTCAGATCATTGAGCCCCTTTTTCTCAATGTTATCCACTGAACCCTTGAAATCCCGGTTGATCTGATAGATTTCATGCTGGGTATTGCAGAAGCTGTAAATGTCCTTGAGGTCTTTAGCCAGGAGCTGGCGCATGAGGTTGACGAGCTCGGTACGGTTGAAGATCAGGTTGATGTAGTTCGAGGTGAGGTTGGAGACCAGTATGATCAGCGTAAATACCAGTATGATTTTGATCGTGACCGGTACGACCCGGGTGCCGTTGATCTTCTGCCCGAAAAGTGTCTCGATTAGTTTCTTCATGATTTGTATTTAGTCAGTTTTTTATTTTTTTCACATCGACTCATCAAGTTTAAACCAGCTTGTTATAGAATGCAACAAAAAAAATTAAATTTTGAATATTTCACAGTATCTATCCTCGTGGGGAGTATCGCTGAAAATTCTATACTGAAATGTGAAGGGAAAACTGGTTGGCAGGGATGGTGATGGACCATCCGGGGGCCGGGATGTGATGCACACCGATTTCCCAAATGGGGGGATGCGATAGCAGAAATCAACATGGCTTATTGTTCCCCTCGTCAGAATACAAGATGGAAAAATGGGAAAAAATAATTGACATTGTGGAGGATGTTTGAATAATTGAACATATTATTAAAGTATTCAATTATCGGTTTTCCATGAAAAAGAATCGGAAACGACAGGAGATCTTTCAGGCCGCTCTCTGGCTGTTCGGGCGTTTCGGCTTTAAAAAAACATCCCTGGAACAGGTGGCTGCAGAAGCAGGGATGACCAAGGGGAATATCTACTTTTATGTGAGGGATAAGCAGGATCTCTATGAGCAGACCGTGCGCTTTGCCCTGAGTCAATGGCGGGACTCCATGGCGGATTCCATCATCCAGGATACTGATCCTCTGGAAAAGTTTGTCCTGTTGGCCCGCCGGTCCGCTGAGTACCTGTCCCAGCATGAAGACCTCCGGAACATACTTATCAACGATCCTACAATCTTTTCGGTGACGCCCCGGGAGGACCGTTTTTCCGATGTCAACGAAGAGGCCAAGAATATTCTGCATACTATACTGCGGGAGGGGGTTCAGGAGGGGCGATTTCATCCCATGGATATGGACCTTGTGGCGGAATTTCTTTTCTCTGTCTACATCCTCTATCTCATCAAGGTCTATGTGAAGTCTGAGGGACTCAGAAGCCTGAGAATCTTCGAGGAGGGACTCAAGATAGCCGTTAGGGGATTATGCCGGGAGGTCGAAAAATCTTCCGATGGTTCCCCTGCATGATAAGTACATAAAGCATTGTTTCCGACACCTGTAACGGTGCATCCTGTGCACGGAATGAGGCATCGGTTTTCTCCAGTGGTCGGCGATGTGAAACAATATTAACAGGAGGTCTTTATGACACCGGCAACGATACAGGCTTTAAACGGGTTGAGGGATTTATCCATGATAAAATGGTATGTGATCCCGCTTCTCGCCATCGTTTTTTACATCTACGTCAGAGAAATGAAGGAGGCCAAAAGCAGCGGTAACTGGAACGCCGTTTTCTGCGGGCTAACGATCTTCGGAGTGGATTTTTTCAACGAAACCTGGAACGGATGGGTCATGCATCTCACGCAGCGTTCCGCTTTCTGGACGGCGCCCGGCGATACCGCGTTGAGGACGATGGTGGGGTGGAACATCGAAATCATGTTCATGTTCTCCATACTGGGCATCATCTATTATCACACCCTGACCGATGAGGGGAAGGGGAAAATTCTCGGGTTGCCGGAAAAATGGTTCTGGGCCGTAACCTATTCCGCCTTCTGCGTCTTCATTGAGGTGCTGCTGAATATCGGAGGGCATCTCGTGTGGGAATATTCCTTCTGGATGAGGTCTTTCGGAGGGGTCTGGCTGATATTCCTCATCGGATATTTTCACTTTTTCTGCGCCGCCATCCTCATGCTGACTCTCAAAACGATGAGGGCAAAGCTGACGATGCTGGGCGTGGTCTATTCGGTTCCTGTCGTAATGAATATCATCGGCCTGGGGCTGCTGGGCTGGAAGTATTAAAAGTCGTTCTTGATCTTGGGGAATGTTTATTCCTGAAAACATCAGCGCCGGCCGGATGTGCCGGCGTTTTCTATTGTATAATGATATAGGACGTCTTTTTTAAAAAAATGATAATAAATAGATTATTTATGGACTTTTT
>CALCJG010000318.1 GCA_937967705.1 uncultured Spirochaetia bacterium | reverse complement strand
TTCCTTCCTCAACGGCAAGTTTCTGCTTGAATTTCAGCGTATTATCAATAACGTTTGTGTTGAACCCGCTGCAAAGACCCCTGTTGCCGGTAATCATTAAAATCAATACTCTATTCGGGTTGGTTCTTTCCTGAAGAAGCGGATCGTAAACATCTCCCACGGCAGATTCCCGGAGATGGCCAATAATCTGGTCAACCTTGTCTGCATAGGGTTTCGTCATGCCTAAGCGATCCTGCATCTTCTTCATTTTAGCAGTCGAAACCATTTCCATTGTTTTCGTTATCTTCTTGGTACTGGTTACCGACTGTATCCGTTTTCGTATTTCTCTTTGAGTTGCCACGGCCTATACCTTCTTCCCTAGTATCGTATGAATGTTTAAGCTGTTGCAGCCACGCTGCTTGACAGATAGCCCTGGACAAAATCTGCGGCAATCTTTCCGGCCTTCTCAACATTCTTCAATTCACCTGAACTCAATATCTCATCAAGGAGAGCATTTTCTTGCTCACGCAGATGCTTCAGAAATTTTTCCTCACAGTCTTTGACTTTCTCAACGGGAACTTTATCCAAATATCCCTGGGTTCCTGCGAAAATGATCATAACCTGCTCGGCAACTGACATTGGAACATACTGGCCCTGTTTCAGGATTTCAACAAGGCGTTCCCCCCTGTCCAACTGAGCCTGTGTAGCCGCATCAAGTTCTGTACCCATCTGGGCAAACGCTTCCAGTTCACGGAACTGTGCGAGATCCAAACGGAGCGAACCGGCATATTTTTTCATACCCTTAATCTGAGCGTTGCCACCTACACGAGATACCGAGATACCAACGTCTACAGCAGGTCTTACACCACCGGCGAAGAGACCAGGCTGAAGATATATCTGACCATCGGTAATGGAAATTACATTCGTAGGGATATAGGCGGATACCTCGCCTTCCTGCGTTTCGATTATCGGAAGGGCCGTTAAAGAACCTCCGCCAAGATCGTCATGCAATTTGGCAGATCTTTCAAGAAGTCTGGAGTGGCAATAGAAGATATCACCAGGATAGGCTTCACGTCCTGGAGGTCTCCTGAGGAGCAGTGAAAGCTGTCTGTATGCATTGGCCTGTTTGGAAAGGTCATCGTAAACACAGAGAGTATGCATGCCCTTCTCATACATATAGAACTCTGCCATCGCCGTTCCGGCATAAGGAGCTATGTACTGGAGAGGAGCCGGATCGGATGCACTGGCGGTAACAACTATGGTATATTCCATTGCCCCGTACTGCTCAAGTTTCTCAACAACAGCCGCTACCGTTGATGCCTTCTGTCCAACAGCAACATATACGCAGATAACATTCTTACCTTTCTGATTGATAATGGTATCAATGGCTATGGCTGTTTTTCCCGTTTTACGGTCGCCAATAATCAACTCCCGCTGACCCCTTCCTACCGGAGTCATCGAGTCGATAGCCTTAATTCCCGTCTGCAGCGGTTCCTTTACAGGCTGTCTGTCGGCAATACCCGGAGCGTTAAACTCAACAGGTCTCATCTTCTGGCTGTTTATAGGACCCTTGTTATCCAGCGGAATTCCCAGAGGAGTCACAACACGCCCCAGAACCTCATCACCGACAGGAACGGCAAGAACCCGGTCCAATCTCTTTACAGAATGCCCTTCTTCAACCGTAAGAAAATCACCGAGAATAACAGCACCGATTGAATCTTCTTCAAGGTTGAAGACAAGGCCATAAGCGCCGTTCTGGAACTCCAGCATTTCACCGGCCATTGCATTGGACAGTCCATAAATCCTTGCGATACCGTCACCAACCTGGATAACAGTACCAACTTCGCTTACGTCCAGTTCGGATTTATATCCTGCAATCTCTTTTTTTATTATAGATTTAATCTCTTCTGTTTTAATCTTCATAAGCCACTTCACTCCTGATTTTACTAAATAATAATTGTTCTCTTATATTGTTAAGATCCTTCGCTAAAGACCCATCAATGATTAAATCACCAACTTTAATAATAATTCCACCAAGAATGGACTTATCGATCGTCATATCCAGTATAATTTCTTTACCATACTTCTGTTTCAATGTTTCCTTGATTTTATTGATCGATCCATCGTCCATATTGTCGCTCGAGACCAGAGACACCCTCAGCCTCTTGTTGACATCATCCATCATATCCTTAAAGGCTTCATTGATATCCCTGATAGACATCTGGCGATCGTTATCGATGAGAATTTTTATAAAATTTACCGTTACCTCGGAAAGCTGTCCCTTGAAAACCTTATCCACCAGGTTTTTCTTGTCATCCTTGGTAATACCCGGAGCCTTCAGGTAAAGGAGCAGATCCTTGTCCTCTTCAACGAGGCTTGATACAAAGGCAAGCTCTTCTTCAACTTGCTGTAACAAATTTTTTTCCTGACCTAATTCAACCAACGCGCCAGCGTATACTCTCGCAACCTCATTGACTACCACAGTGATAACCCTATCATTATCATAATATGAATAAATAACAAAAGGACAGTTCAGTAATTACTGAACTGTCCTCATTTTTGTAAGAGCTTCTTCTACAAGACTTTTCTGATCTTCTGGTTTGAGATTTTTGGCTATAACTTTAGCCGCAATTTCAGTTGACAGATTGACAATTTCTGCATTAAGTTCGCTTAAGGCTTTATCTTTTGCCAGGGTAATCTCTTTCTTAGCTCGATCCATAATCTCTTTAGCGTCATGATTTGCCTTCTCGACAATCGAATTCCTCAACTTTTCAGCATCAGCTTTTCCGTCAGAAATAATCTGTGCCACTTCAGAATGAGCCTTATCCAGTACTTCGCGGTGTTGAGCTAAAAGCTTTTCCGAATCAATTCGAGTTTTTTCCGCATTCTCAATATCGCCTCTAATCTTCTCCGCTCTCGCATCAAGTGCCTCAACGATCGGTTTCCAAGCCGCCTTCCAAAGGATCAACACCAGCACGAGGAATGTGATGATAGTCCAAAGAAGTAGACCCGGATCCAGTTTTAATAACCCTTCTTTTAATACATCCATAGCGAACTACCTATTCAATAAATTTTAAAGTAACTGCTAAAACAACTACCTCTCTCCTGAAACTTCCAAAGACTACTTATGCTCAGCTGTGGGAGCTGCTGCAGGCTTCTCGGGAGCCGTGGGAGTCTGAGGTGCTGTCTTTGTTGCAAGCATGAAAGTTACAACGAGTGCGAAGAAAGTAAAACCTTCGATAAGAGCTGCTGCAATGATCATGGCCGTTCTCAAATCACCGCTCAGTTCAGGCTGACGAGCCATACCTTCGAGTGCACCAGTTGCAAGCTTACCAATCCCCAGAGCCGCTCCGAATACGATCAGTCCTGCACCAAAACCTGCTCCAAGAAAAGACATACCTAATGCGCTTTCCATTGAATTCCTCCTAGTGAATTTTTAAATATTTTACTTTACTAAACTATATTGTAATAAGTTTTTAAAAGTTGCAATTACAATTTACATCATTTTACACCAAACAGATGACACACCTTAGTGAGCATGCATCGAAGAACCTATGAACATCGCAGAGAGAACCGCAAAGATATAGGCCTGGATGAAGGCCACCAGCAATTCAAGCATATATATCATCAGGGAACCCACTACCGAACCAACACCCACCGCGAAGCTTTTAAACATGCCACAGGCGAGATAAAGGAATATGATGATAACAACATGCCCCGCAGTCATGTTGGCGAAAAGACGAACAGTGAGTGCAAAGGGTTTAATCAACAATCCAATGATCTCGATGGGAAACATCAGCGGTATAACAAAGGCGGGCACTCCGTGCGGAACAAGCCCGGCCCAGTAACTGAAAGGCCCCTGCTTGATCATCCCCACACCCAGCATACCCAGAAGTGTCAATATTGCAAGTCCGCCAGTAACGGCCAGGTTACCCGTTGCTGTTGACATGCCGGGGATCATGCCCAGGAAATTACAAAAGAGAATAAAGAAAAAGAGCGTCAAGAAATACGGCATTGCCTTTTTTACGTAGTGGTGATCAAAGTTCGGCTCAACTACCTCATCATGAACGAAGCTTATGAGAACTTCCCAAAGGTTGACCCATTTTGAACGGGAACCCATTTTCGCGTTCTTGATCTTCCTAGCAACCGGTATAAACACCAGCATGCAGAGAAAAGCAGCCATCCACATCATCAGAACCCATCGGGTAATCCGCATATCGAAGATGCCGAACAATTTCTGATTAAGAACGGTTTCATTAATACCGCTGAAAACGTTCATAAATATTCTGCCGATGTAATCGCTTTTATCCAAATGGCTTGCTGCAGAAGTTGTGAAAACGGAGTCTGTCAGGTGATGGTTAACTATAGCGGAGATCGGTTTTGCCTCTTCCCCATGACCGCCGCCCGAGGTAAAAAAGGAACTAACTTGGTGTAGTACATGTATCATGGCCAGCATCACTCCGAAAATATATTATTATAATGCCATCTAATTGCTTGCCAATATCAGCTCACAGCCACTTCGTGCGCTTTTCTTCTTTGCCTTCCTTCCTTTCCTGTTTGAGCATTCGGTCTATATCTTTCAGACCCCTAAGCAGATTGTACAATCCTGCAATCATGCCCACAGCCGAACCCAGCAGAATGAAGACCGGAGTTGTTTGCAATCTGAGATCAAGCCTGTACCCCCCGTATACAAAAAGGACGAGAACTATCGCAAGCTGTAGGCCTGCAGTAGAATAGGCAATTAGAGCATTAGCAAATCGTTTGTTATCCAATTATCATCCTAATCTATGCTCTGTACTCAGATGTTATCCATACAACCAGTCGCCCCCTATTTGTCAATAAAATAAGTTGACAATAATTAAAAATTTTTTTAGTATTTTCAGGAAATTTTGAGCGTATATTTTTTGTTCATGCTTAATTCAGTCGGACAATGCCTTCATCCCATCACAGCATTAATCAATCACTTTTCCACCTCATGACCACTGCTGCCTCACGCTGAACCACCGTAGCAATTGCTGAATTCAGTGAACGGCTCGCTTGTTTTCATGCGACAATATTTATTAAGCCGTTAAGCAGAGGTGTCGATAATGATTACATATTTGAGCAAACATCTCCCACGGCACGAGGTATTTCATCTTGAAATTATCCGTTAATATCATCGAACTCGACAACGAGTATATAGCGAACTGCCCCGAACTCGACATCAACTGTTATGGCGTGGACAAGTCAGAAGCCGTGAGACGAATAGTGAACGTCCTCCAGTTTTACATAGATTCCGCCAAGGAACTCGGGATTGATGTTGAAAGTATTGATGACATCAAGATAGACGGGCTTCCTGAAAACCTTCTTTTCCCCATCGAGAGCCCGCAACAGCAGAAATCACACTTAATTAATTAATCACGGCATTTTTTCATTGAAAATGCCCTTAATTAATTTACTATTGTCTCAGCCTGTTACTTTCTGGAAAGGATTGAAAAATTCCCCCGTTCGGGAGAGTTGGTTTGTTTCCATCAAATCGTGCCGGAGCAATAATGAACACATCAGATACTCTTTATTCTGAAAACTTTCAGATCTGCTATTCACAGCATTACAAATCAGTACTGGGCGTCATCTTTAAAATGACAAGAAATATCCATACATCTGAAGAGCTTGCCCAGGATATTTTTGCGAAGCTTTTTGCGAAGAGAATGCCCCTTGATCCGGAGAATCGCACAACCCGCGCCTATCTTGTCAAGGTTTCGAGAAACCGGGCGCTGGACTACATACGCAATGAGCGCCGAAGGGCCGAAATAAACCGGCAGATGCAGTTTGAGGAAATCACACTCAATAGAGACTTTTTCGAGGACGTCGAGCAGCCCGTAATCGAAGGAGAGGTCATCTCCACATTTTATGATACCCTGAACGAACTGACCCCCAAAGAACGGGAGATTTTCTTCCAAAGAGCCGTATTACAACGCCGCATGATCGATATATGCAGGGAATTGAACACGACACGGTATATCATCAGGAAAGTAGTTCTCAAAACCAGCAATAAACTGAAGGAAAAACTGAAGGGCCGCTTCGAAGAGACGTCACCCTGACGGATGCGGTAATCTTATTGATGGAACCACTTCTAATAACCCCTGACAAGGCCCTGGAAATCATCCTGAAGCACACACCGACCCTGGAGAAAGAACGGATACCCCTGCTTGCTTCCACCGGACGTGTCTTGGGCAATGACATTGTTGCGAACATAAGCATACCCCCCTTCGACAATTCTGCAATGGACGGCTACGCGCTGCATGCCCTGGATTCACGGGATGCAACGGCATCCTCG
Organism: uncultured Spirochaetia bacterium; assembly: GCA_937967705.1. Lineage (GTDB taxonomy): Bacteria > Spirochaetota > UBA4802 > UBA4802 > JAGODF01 > CALCJG01. The sequence goes on along the minus strand of CALCJG010000318.1, from coordinate 8,097 downwards.
CCGGTATTCCTGCCCATCCGGGGAGAGATACAGGCGGGAGGGGGCCTACAGGCCTACCCCCTGGAAAAGGGCACGGCAGTGAGAATAATGACCGGGGCTCCGGTACCCCCGAGTGCGGATTCTGTCATCCAGTTTGAGGACACCGAGGAATCCGAGGGTTCGGTGAAACTCTTTCGCCGAGTGGCCCCCGGGGAAAACATACGGAGAGCCGGCGAGGATATTCGACCAGGGCAGAGAGTCCTCGAAATCGGGGTTCGTCTCAGAGCGGCCGATGTGGGTCTTCTGGCATCCCTCAATCATCAGGAAATAGAAGCATACCGCATGCCGAAGGTGGCCATTATATCCACCGGCGATGAAATCGCCGACCCGGGAGAGGAGATGCGTCCCGGCCAGATAAGGAACAGCAATGCCTACACTCTCATGAGCGAGATATCCCGTTATGCGATTCCCGTTTACCTGGGAATTGCCCGGGATAACCGCGATGCGACAAGGGAACTCTTCCTTAAGGCAATGGATTGTGATGCCGTTATCACAACAGGCGGAGTCTCCATGGGCCGTTACGACTTCGTCAAGGATGTCATGCATGATATGGGTATCGAAATTTTTATAGAAAACATTCTGATGAAACCGGGCAAACCCTGTGTTTTCGGTAAAAGAAAGCAAACTCTCTTCTTCGGGCTTCCCGGGAATCCCGTATCCACACTTGTTTCCTTCATACAATTCGTTCGTCCCGCGCTGCTGAGGCTCATGGGAGCTGCTAGAATCTCAAAACCGGTCGTTAAGGCCCGTCTGCTGGAAGATATTCGAAAAAAGGCCGGCAGAACGCACTACATTCGCGGATACTTCAGCCTGCAAAACGGCGAATGGCATGTCACCAGCACCGGTCCACAGGGATCGGGCATTTTACGTTCCATGAGTGAGGCGAATTGCCTGATCATCCTCCCCCAGGAGATGACAAAGGCTGGGATGGGAGATCTTGTCGACATCCAGTTGATCCACCATGACGAGATCTGACTTCCAACCCGAGAGAAAGGGCATACTCCTCTATTCGGGAGGTCTGGACAGTCTTTTAGCCGCCAGGGTCCTGATGGACCAGGATCTGCCGCTGTCGGGCCTGGAATTCATCCTTCCTTTTGCAGCCCCCGATGCTGACTTAGGGAGCACTCCCTCCTGCCGTTTCGCCCGCAGCATTGGGCTGCCCCTGCGGTTCTACCGATGCGGCAGGGACTACATGGAGATCGTCAGAAATCCTCCTCACGGACACGGCAAGAATGTCAATCCCTGCATCGACTGCAAGATCTATTTTTTGCGCAAGGCCGCTGAAATCATGCGGGAGGAGAAGGCCGCTTTTGTCGCTACGGGGGAGGTGGTCGGACAGCGCCCCATGTCTCAAATGAGGCACATGCTGAGGCACATCGAAAAGGAGAGCGGACTGGAGGGATACCTTCTCCGACCCCTATCCGCAAAGCTTTTGAAACCCACCCGCGCCGAGGAGGAGGGAATCGTAGACCGGGAGAGGCTGTGTGCCATTTCGGGACGTTCCCGGAAGGTGCAGATGGAGATGGCGGACGCCTATGGAATTACCGACTATGCCTCACCCGCCGGGGGCTGTCTTCTTACGGATCCCAACATCTCCGGACGTGTCCGGGACCTCTTTGAACATAACCCCGACTTCTCCATGATCGATGTATATTTCCTCTCCCTGGGACGTCATTACCGGCTGAATCCCCGGACTAAGGTTATTGCAAGCCGGAATGAGTCCGAGGAGAAAGAGCTGTTGAAATATCGGGAGCAGGCGGATTATCTCTTCCTTCCGGATTTCAAAGGGCCCGTAGCCTACGTCAGGGGTCCCCTGGAACGGAACGACATCGATCTCATCCGATCTCTGCTCTGCCATTACGGCAGGAATATCGCCGATTCCCCAAGCATACGGATCATGAAAGGGGATACTCCCTTTGAGAACGTGCCGCCGGCTGATCCCATTGCCGAGGATATTCTTCAGTCGATTCGCCTTTAGCACCCCACTTCGTGGCCTCTCAAAAATCCTGAGGTTTGAATTTTTCCTTCCTCATCACCCAACATCCAAGCTGCAAATGAACGCTCCTCAGCATTTTTTATGAACTCCTTCACTATTACATGAAATCGTTTCATGTAATAACACCAACATCCTTTGATGCCTCGGAAAATTCCCAAAAAGCATACCTGAAGCAGGAAAAAAGTGGACGGTTGATAAGTATTATAGTATATTCTTAATTATTTCCAAAGAGGTTGAATATGCCCGTATACGAATTCAAATGCCAATCCTGCGGTGAGATTTTTTCCAAGATACGCAGAATGGGGGATTTCCATACTGAGGAATGCCCCGTATGCCATTCCGACAAGGTTGAGAAGATCATCTCCAGTTTTACCAGCTCCTCCACATCCCCCTCCTGCGCCCCATCGGGCGGCGGATGAAGACCTTTTTAACCGCCCGGGAGGCGGTTTTTTTGATTTACATTCTTGCTTCCCCGAATTACCCTCAATACCGGTATTCTATTTATTGTATGGAGGTGATGGGTGGAGCTTTCCTTCCCGCGTCCGGTTTTGGTGGTCAGCAGATGTCTGGAATTTGCCCCTTGCCGGTGGAACGGACTTTCCATAGCCAGTGAAACCGTAGCACGTCTCAAACCCTATGTAAACTTCATCCCCGTCTGCCCGGAGGTGGAAATCGGCCTCGGGACACCCCGGGAACCCATCAGGCTCATTAAGGATTCCGGGGACATACGACTCTTTCAAAGCGCTACGGGGCGGGATTTGACCGGAGTGATGAGGGATTTTTCCGAAACCTTTCTTCGCTCCCTGCCGGATGTGGATGGATGCATACTCAAGGATCGTTCCCCCTCCTGCGGCGACAAGGACGTAAAAATCTATCCCGGACCGGGAAAGGTGGCTGCCCTGCAGGAGAAGGGGAGCGGACTGTTTGCCGAGGCGATTCTTGGGAACCGGCCCGATTGGGTCCTGGAGAATGAGGGACGGCTGAATAATTTTACCATACGAGAGTATTTCTACACCCGCCTCTTTACCCTTGCCGCCTTTCGAAAGATGAGCAGACAGCCCCAAATGAAAAACCTTGTGGCCTTTCATGCCGAAAACAAGCTTCTTCTCATGGCCTATAATCAGACACTGATGCGGGCACTGGGGCGAATCACCGCCAACCATGATCAATTATCCCCGGAAACGGTCTTCAGGGAATACCGTAATCTCCTGGGCCGGGTTCTGGGCAAACCCGCGCGAACCGGCGCTCACATAAACGTGCTCATGCACGCCCTGGGATACTTTTCCAAAAGACTGACCCCCGGGGAAAGGTCCCACTTTCTTGCTCTCCTGGAGAACCTGCGAAATAAGACCATTCCCCTTAGCGCCTGCCTGACCGTTATGACCAGCTGGATAACCCGATTTGAGGAACCCTATCTGGCCGGTCAGCGATATTTCAGCCCCTACCCCCCCGCACTGATAGAAATTTCCGATTCCGGCAAAGGACGGAACAGATAGTCCTTTTCCGGTCCCTTGTGGTGAGAAAAAATCGTCTTTCCCAATTTTTTTTGTCTTTTTTTCCCGCTACAGGGCACTTATATACATCCCGGCTGCCGAAAAAGCAGATTATCATGGGATATACAGAAAGACAGACTTTCAAGAGGAAAGACATGGATGAGCAGCTCCGATTAAAGCGTGACAGGATTAGCGGATGTCCAAGCGAAGAACCCCCGATGAGGATATTCCCTGCATGGAAAGAGGTTTTTATAAAGACCGGGAGCCCGATTTCATCAGGGAGTTCATCCCAGAGTATCCCGCCGGCCTGCACCCGGCCGAAGAGAGATCGTTCGAGGAAATCACAGAAATCACCCACCTTTTAATGAAACTTGAAGATTACCGACTGGAGGGGGAAGTGCTTCCCCCTGATTTTACCATCAGTTTTTCCCGAGTGGAAAAAACATCAAAGCCTAAACAGCCTCCGGAAGATTCTTGACAGAAAGGGATCAATTTTTAATGTAGGAACATTAAAAACTAATGATCGATCGAGGTTATCTTATGAACATTCTTATATTTGGACCAAACGGAAGCGGCAAGGGCACACAGGGTGCGATTGTTCAGAAAAAATACAACATCACCCATGTAGAATCCGGCGTTATCTTCAGGGAAAACATCAAAAAAGGGTCAGAGCTTGGAAAAAAGGCAAAAGAGTATATAGACCGCGGCGACCTGGTTCCCGATGAGATCACCATACCCATGATCCTCGACAGGCTCAAGGAATCCGACTGCAAAAACGGATGGCTTCTGGACGGTTTCCCCAGAAATTCCGAGCAGGCAAAGGCCCTGGACGAAGCCCTCAAAAAGGAAGGCATGGACCTGACTTATGTAATTGAAATCGTTCTGGACAGGGAAATCGCCAAGAACCGCATCATGGGAAGACGCCTTTGCGCCAATGACAACAATCATCCCAACAACATCTTCATCGACGCCATCAAACCCGCGGCAAAGGACGGGGGATTCGTATGCCGGGTGTGCGGCGGCGCCCTCTCCACACGGGCGGACGACCAGGATGAAACAGCTATCGGCAAGCGACATGACATCTATTACGACAACAAGACCGGAACCCTGGCAGCGGTCAATTACTTCAAGGAAATATCCAAGAAGAACGGCGGGAAACCTGCGGTCATCGAAGTGGACGGCAAACCGGGGGTCAAGGAAGTGGGCGACGCTCTCCTGGCCAAGCTTAGCTGACACTAATCATACATCCCATTAATTACAAGGAAGGCCATACCCACAGAAGGGTACGGCCTTTTCTTTCTGCACTTTTCCGAGACAAGCGCATCAGAACAGGAAACGCCACCCGATGTTAAGATGCGCGTAACCCCCGTTGAGTTTCAGCTTGGGCCCGCCGGACACGTGAGTCGAGTCCTCCCCCTGGGACGAGAAGAGGTACCAGTCTCCGCTGGTGAGGCTGTGATTGTAACCCATCTGGACGCCGAGCACGATCCCGCCGCTTCTGACAAGCTTCCAGAAATACTCCACTCCGAGGGAGAGATTCATGATCATGCCTCCGGAGGTGATCTGTGATCCCCGGCCCGGGTTGGCCATCAGCTCGCTGAAGGTCACATCGTTCTTGTTGTAGATATTGAGCTGTGCTCCGCCCCCTCCGATACCGATCAGGGGAAAGAGCCGGAAGCCCCCCGAGGCGATGACATCATACCCAAACTCCAGGACACCGTATCCTCCGCTCATGCTTACGCGGTAGTTGTCCGTATCCCTCGGCTTGCTGCGGAAACCGTGACCCTCGCATCCTACAATGACGCGATCAATCCGGAAACGCAGGCCGCCTCCCATCATAAAGTAACGCTCCTGAAGGGCGGGATATCCGTAACGCTCAAGTTCGGAATTGACATTATCCATTTCCCTAAGCCGCGTCCCCCCGGCCGCAAGAAAGACATGGAGCGATTTGCCGCTCTCGCTGACTTCCTTATCCTTGGAATCCTCTGCGTAGACTCTGACATCCACCAGACCCCAGGAAATCAGGACCATAAAGCCAGTTAACAGGATCAAGCTTCTCATGACGAAACCTCCTTGGAATCTTCCGCCTTCCGGGGAAGTACCTCATCGACGATATATATCTTCAGGGGCTGGGCCTTGCCCTTGACCTGAATCTCCCGAATCTCGGAATACTTGATGTACTGATCTCCGCCGGCCGCGAGGAAAGTGGATTCGGAGATGGCAACCCTGCCGGGTATACCGTTGCTCTCTATTCGGGAGGCTGTGTTGACCGCGTCCCCGATGACGGTATAATCCATGCGCTCGTAGCTCCCGATATTACCCACGATGGAGGGACCGTAGTTGATCCCTATCCGGAGGCGGAAACGCTTACTCTCATCCGGCACCACCTTCTCTATCTCGGTGATGGTCTTCTGCATGTCCATGGCGCAGGAGATCGCATTGTAGGCGTCCATCGGAGTGGATTTGGGGGCTCCCCAGAAGGCCATGATGCAGTCCCCGATGTACTTGTCCAGGGTGGCGGAATACTTGAAAACCACGCCTGAAAGCTGGCTGAAGGTCCGGTTCAGACGGCTTACCACCTCGGCAGGCTCTCTGGATTCGGAAAAACTCGTAAACCCCACAACATCGGCAAAAAGGGTAACCACCTGTTTCTCCTCACCCCCCAGCGTAACCCTGCCCTGCAGGATCTGATCCACCACTTCAGGGGAGAAGTATTTCGAAAGGCGTTTCTTTTCCTCCTTCTGCTGCTCTATGAGGTCGCGGGACTTCTTCATATTAGTTACGATAGAGCCGCCCACCATAAGCCCGAAGAAGGCGAAGGCGTAATCCTGCAGGCTGAATTCCCACTTGACCCATCGAAACTGAAATCCCACCAGGACGTCGTTGACCAGCATGAGCACCATGCCCAGAAAGCCGATCACGGCATACCCCATGGAGGGAATGTTTCTCCCCTTGATGAAGATATAGACCATATAGAGAAAAAGCAGCAGGGGGGCCGCGGCCCACACGAACATGAAACGACGGGCGCTGACCAGCGTGGGCAGAAAGACGATCGTTATGACCGCTGCTACACCGATGAGGTCCCAGAATCGGTTTATGAATTTGACCATGCGGGATTTCATATGTGCGAAATGGGAGAAGAACTCCAGGACAAGATGCGCCAGCATGATAAAGGATATGAATTCCAGTTTTTTGATCCAGAGTCCGTTGTTCATGATGGAATAGACGATCTGGCTCTGCATGAAGGTGTTGATGGCCATGAAGAACGAAGCCAGGGCAAAATAGATGGTGGAGGATTCCTCCTTTCGAAAGACGCTGAACCAGTAGAGATAGAAGAGCCCCAGTATGGACGAGAGAACGATGACGAAGATCTTTTTAAAATCGTCCCAGAATTTTGACCGCTCCTGCTTCTTCATGGAAGCGATATAGTAGCGGTCATGCGAAAGCCCCGGGGCTATGGGATACTTGGCAAAGACCCTCACCGCAAGAACGTTTTCCTTCCCCAGCTTGAGAAGCTCCCGGGGCAGGCGATAATAGCGGATCTTGTCGTACTTCAGCTTCTCATCACCCAGCACCGCTCCCTGAGGCGTGTCCGGCATCAGCCCGGTCCCTCCAACATAGGAACCGTTGAGATAAACGGCATCGCACTGTCCGATCTTCCCCAGGCGGATCTCCAGATCATAGGATTTGATGCGGCTTTCGACATCCTCCCGGGTAAGCAAGAAGGAGGTCCGATACCAGCCGTACCCTTTATACTTCTGGTAATAGGCTTCGAAATCCCGGAAGGGCCTATCACCCTTCTTGTCCCGGTAACGCATCCAGGAGGTCTGGATGGGGATATCTCCGACCCAGCCATCCGCATCAGCCCCTTTTAGAACCGGCTGAGCCCAGGCAAAAGCGATAGACCGGCTACGGGGTGTTTCCCCTTCCTCCTCGTAGTATTCGTTTGCGGAGGCATATTTTCCGATCTGACCGTCCTCTTTCACGAGGATGGGAGAGTCTCCAGGATGGAAGCTCCAGCGGTGCCCCTTTATCTTCGTACGCAAATCAATGATATTGTATGAGAGTATCTGCGCCTGAGTATCTGCAGAGGACGTAAAAACCAATACCCCTGAAAGCAATAACAGAAAACAGCATCGCATTAAGGCCTGTAAACAGTTAACTCTTTTCATATTAACCTTCTCACGAAATTGAAATTGCATACCCTCACACCCCCACAGGAAGGTGCTGCTGTCATCCTATAATCAGAAAGAAGCAAAAACCGTCATACGACAATGAACATACACAGGGAAATTTCATCTCATTTAAGGGATTATCACAGTACTCGTTCCCCAGTCACTTCCCATAATAACCTTGTTAGAATTATAACCTGAAGAATTTTTCTAATCAAGCACTAACACCCCCTTTTTGTGAAATATGGGCTGAATTATCGGTTTTTTCTGACCAGTTCCAACCTCATGAACCATTTTCACCCCTTTAGCAGCCCCCGGACAATACTGAGATTTCTGCGATCCGCCTTCAAATCATCGAACTTGGGTGTTTCCAGGATGAGGGGGATATCTTTAAGCC